>CAWIYT010000170.1:0-4471 GCA_963840085.1 uncultured Nitrososphaerales archaeon | reverse complement strand
GCTCCTAGCAAAGAGATAGCTCAAATAATTAATATAAAAAAAGAGAACATTGAAATACAAAATTCATTATTGAAATCAAAGAATAGTAATAGTAGTAACAAGAACAGTAATAATGATTATCATAATCATCAAAACCAAATTAATTCATTAGTATTAGTAAATGGAGATCATAAAAAAGAACAAAGCAATAATACTCCTTTCTCTAATGCCTTCACACCCTTCACGCCTTCACACTCTAACAAATCTATAATACCAGTAATTGATTATGATGAAGCAGGATTATTTACCAATCCATTGATCTCTGAATCTGATCTATCAACTGGAAATTATGATCCAAAAATTATTAACAACATACACAGATTACACCAAATTCAGATCGTTGGTTTTGTAATAATTGCACTATGAGAGGTGATAAATGGTTTATGATGAAACATCCTTGTAAAAATAACATAAATAATAAAGGAGGTGACAAACTAATTTGACTTTATCGGAACAAGAACAACAACAAGAACCAAATCAACAAGATCGACTACAACGAAAACAAAAATACAATTCCAATAAAAGATATCATAATCAAAGAGACGATATAGAAAAGAGTTTGGAGATATTGATACCTTAGCAGATAACATATAACAACTTGGGTTTATTGCAACCCATAGTCATAAAATGAAAATAATGAGTTAATCGACGGACAAAGAAGAATACTTGCTTTCGAATCTTTGGGAAAAACAGAAATTCCATGCTTTAAAGTTGATCTTGCAAAAAATAGTATTAGGTGAATTTTCTGCAAATCATCATCGGAAGGATTGGACTTATTCTGAAATGGTTGCTATCAAAAGAGCAATTGAACCATATGAGAGAAAGAAAGCAAAGGAAAGAATGTTGTCTGGTAAACCCTCGGTCAATTTGACCAAGGGTAGGTCGATAGATAGTGTAGGAAAAATTGTTGGAGTTAGTAGAAATACTCTTAAAAAAGCAGAAGAAATAGTTACAGCAGCAGAGCAGAACCCAGAAAAATATCAATCACTAGTTGTTGAGATGGATTCCAAAAAGAATGTAGATGAACCATACAAAAAGCTCATAAACGAGCAGAAAAGGGAAGAGTTAAAAAAATCCATAAGACCAGAAATTCAATTACCACAAAACTGTAAATTATTCCTTGGAGACTTTAAAGAAAAAGGTAAAGAAATCCCAGATAATTCAATAGACCTAATATTCACTGACCCTCCCTACAGTAGAGAAGACTTACCCAAATATGATGACCTTGGATATCTAGCACAAAGGGTACTGAAGGAAGGCGGTTCACTAGTAGCATATGTTCCACAATACGCGCTAGTGGAAGTTGGGAATAAAATAGAATCAAAAGGATTGAAATATCGATGGGAATTTTCCGTAGAACATACTGGAAAATTTGTAGCATATCACGACAGCAGAATAGTCGTTGGAGGCAAGAGGTTACTCTGGTTTACAAAAGGTGATAAGATATCTGAAATCGCACCATGCGTTTATGAAGGTACATATATCCATGATTTCATAAAGTCTACACCTCCTGATAAGACGCTGCATGAATGGGCTCAATCTCCTAAAGAGGCCGAGTATTATATTTCAAAATTCGTTCCTCATAATATTGGTTTAGTCTTAGATCCATTTATGGGCTCGGCTACAACAGGAATAGCAGCACTTAGACAGGGAAGGCTATTTACTGGAATCGAGATAAATGCAGAGAGATTTGAGACCGCTGAAGTAAACATAAAAAAAAGTATTAGCAGTAATAATAATAATGATAGTTCAAATAAAAAAGGAAAAAGTGATGAGATCCAAAAGTAATGGTTCGTCTAGAATATAAAATCTTTGATAACTAAAGAAATTATCAATCATTATCTTTCTAGAATAAAAAATGAAAAACAAAGAACAGATTTTATCAATACAATATTAAAATTTGATATTAGAATATTTACTAAACCTGTTATAAGAGGACATGAATTTTATTATAAAATATGGATATTAAGAAAAGGTACAAAGGAAAAACCACTATATCAAAAGAATATGAAAAAATAAAAAAAGACATAGAGAGACAAGAACTATTATCTAAACTTAATAATAACATACAACAATCTCAAAATGATAAAAATAACTTTCAAAATAACAATTGTAAACTAATTTATGGAGATTTCATAGAACAGTCACAAAAGGAAATTGCAGATAACTCAATAGACTTGATACTTACTGATCCTCCTTATGGAGAACAATATCTGCCATTGTATCAAGAATTAGCCAAATTCACTGTAAGAGTATTAAACCCAGGTGGAAGTCTTGTTTTCCTTTAAGTCGTCAATATCATCGCATAAATATTCCATCCCTTTTAAAATACTCCTTATTTCCTCGGTATTGATTTCTTCATTATCTATCAGTTCAGTTTCTAAGTCCTGTATATTGTCGCTAAAATACTGTAAAGTCTCATGTATTAATTCCTCATCCATCTTCTTTAATTCTTCAATATTATAAACATCTCCGTGTCTCCTAGCTTTGTTGTGTACAAGTGTCCATAGAACATTTTCATAACTTTCTCCCTTTTTACCTAAATTCTTCAATGCATTGCGTAGGTCTTCAGATATCTGAATAGTTGACTTTTTTCCCAAATCTTTGTTTTCTATTAACATATCTCTATTATATTTATGCTTCATTATATACCTTATGTAAGATATTATTGGTAACGTAGATGAATATGATAAATATTACTCTAGATAAATTTATGAAGATCATTAATTCAACTAATTTTATAACTATAAAATTCTCTATTGGACTATCTATAATTTTTTTATTAAAGTAAAATATAAAAGTTTAAACAGCATATATAATAATGCAATAATTGACCATAGATCAACAAAATTCTAAATTTAATTATGAATATGACACTAATAACAATAGCAACAGCAAATCTAAATTTATTATTGAAGAGAGAAGACGATGGGTAGCCAAATTATGGGCTCAGTCAAAAACAGAAACAGAGATAGCAAGGGACCTCCATTGTAATGTTTCTACTGTTTGTAGAGATATCAAATATTTAAAGAAGTTATCACAACAATTTGTATTTGATTTAGCCAAGGATTTAGGATTTTATTATAAAAGCTGCATTGATACAATGGATCAGATCCAACAAAAGAGTTGGGATATTTATAATAATGATCAGGTATCTCAAAAAGATAAACTACTAGCTTTAAAAATCATTAAAGAAATATGTGAATCTAAATTTTCTTTGATAGAAAAAGGACCTTCGGTTATGGCTTTAAATTCATTGCAGGAAAGAGTTGAAAAAATTGAATCGTCATCAAATAATGAATTTAGATAAAACGATTAAAGAACTAACAAATCGACTAGATGAGGTTTCTCCAACGCTTCTACTACTACTAATGATGGAATAAGTCATGATGGAATTTATTACTGGAAAGGTAAAAAGATAATTTCTTCAAAAGATTGGAATGAACTTTATGAAAAGAATTCAACATATACTGATACTTATAAAACTACTACTAACATCCAGAAAACTCATTACAATACTTTCCTGATGATTATAATGGTTCAATATCTGTATCAGGAGTAGTAGATGAGAAGTTAAAGGAAGAGATTCAAAAATGGAATACCGATTATTATGAGTTACTAGAATATAGAAAGAATCCAACACTTAGGAAGAATGAAATGTTCAAAGTGTTTGTTAAGTGGATCAAATGATGATCCAATTTTTGTTGGTATTGAAAAAGTGTTTGCTAGAATTGTAAGCAATCAATGTAATAATCATGTTAATACTCAATCTAATGGAAACATCACATACTACTGCAATGTCATGAATATATTCTCATGTCCATTTGAAAGTATTAATTCTTACAATAAAAAACAAATAGAACCAAAATATCTATACAAAATAGAAGATCTGTTTGCTTTGCAAAGAATATCATTTGCAATTGAACAAGCAATAACTACATTTTCTGAAACAACAAAAAATAATGAAAACAAGATTTTGTTAAGTTTAGACGATGTTTGTCGGCTGACATATTTTCCAATTGAAATACTAAAAGAGATAGAAAATTTATTACTTGATAAAAATCAAATAATATTCTATGGCTCTCCAGGTACAAGTTAAACATTTTTAGCCAAAAAATTTGTCGTATATTTTGCTCAAGGCATGGAAAATATTAGAATAATTCAATTTCATCAGTCATATAGTTATGAGGATTTTATTGAAGGTATAAAACTAAAATTATCTCTAGAAGGGGAGGCAACTGGATTTATTAAACAATCAGGTATACTCAAAAATCTAGTTGATAGGTGTATAAAAAATCTAGATAAAAAATTTGTTCTCATTATTGATGAGATAAATAGAGATAATATCTCAAATTTTTGGAAAGTACAAACACAATCTGCTCGAGTGCTTGAACTTTTCTCTTACATTAGAGTTTTCAGTAAGCGCAATGAG
>CAWIYT010000169.1:0-11616 GCA_963840085.1 uncultured Nitrososphaerales archaeon | reverse complement strand
ATTTTCAATACTAGATTTTGTATTTGTTCAATTAGTTCATTGGCAACGATCGTAGATTTGTTTCTTTCTTCCTATTCTGAGTAATTCAATTCTAGTATCAATTTCAACATTCATATTTTCATTTTTTTAAGCATATTTTATAACAAAGTATAAATTAATATAGTAATTAAGTATCCACGTACTTAGATTCGTACCCAAGTTGAAAAATTATGATTTTGAAGAATGTTGGAAAAGAATCCCTAATCCTTGATAAGAAATATCAAAGAGATGAAATAATTAATTTTTTAATGAACAATCCTGGATGTTCTAAGGGAGATTTAGTAAGAGGAGTAAAGAATATTGTGTCCAAAAAACCATTGGAAAAGATTTTAAAGGAACTGAAAAGAGACGACCTAGTTAAAATAGAAAAAGAAAAACCTAATTCCAGAGCTTATAAACTATTTTTATGTAGTGAAAATATATTAATTGTTCTTAATAACCAAATAAGAGATTTTAATGAAGAATTTAAAAAATTACTTCAGAAGGTAGAAGCCGTTATACCAGAATTGAATTTATTACCATTTACTAATAAAGAGAATAGAGATAAGAATTTTACAATGATTTTATTTTATGAACAATTGCCACTTTTTATATTAAAATATTTAATGCAATGTTTTTTGCTTAAATCCATTGCTGTATGGCCGAAAATTATTCAAAAAAAAGAAATAATTAGCCAATTGAATTCGTTAGTTTTTACTGAAATATCAAAGACTGTTTCTGACTATTCAAATTTTTATAATATTAAGTTATCGAAAAGTAATATTCATAATGAAAATTACAATCCAAATATTTCTGATGAATTAACTAAATTAGAGAATAATATTTTATATTTTGCATTCTTTTTGCTTATATGTAAGAAGAAAGGAATAGATAAAGAATTTGAGAATATAGTAGACAAGATTTGGTTAATAAATTCAGATGTACAAATATATCTTCATCCTGAAGCCACACGATATAATTTAAGTTATGAATACGGGAAAGATGACTGGAGGAAATATTTGAAATTATATAGACAAAAAATAGAAGAATTGAAAAATAATAAAAAACAAAAACTTAGTGATTTTATTGATCACTTAAACATTTGAGACTTTTCCCAACAACTTTTTTGGTTATATCCAAGATAATTTCGGATATCGACTCATTTACATCGTAATGCTTTGTTAAGTAATAACAACACAAAGATAAAGATGAGTCTAACAGAAACGGTTAGGTGTTAGGTGTTATTGTTATTAATTATGGCTATGCTCAATTCTTTTTCTCTATTTTTTTACAAATCACAGTTAGTGTTTATTAATTACATACACAAGTCTAGTAGTAGCAAATACTGATGATACTACATCTCTCAGCAATAAAGCATTTGAATCCATTTTCATTTTATCATTTATTAAATTATTTCATCGAGCAAGAGTCTAGAAAATAAGAGAATAAATTGGCAAATATTTTATTGGAAAATCTATTAATTGTTTCTAATAAATCATTATGAGATATAAAACGCATGATTGTAATCTTTTAATCATTTGAAGAGGCTCTTAACTTAACGAAAGATTTAGCTGTGAAAGTCCTATATCCAATATGGTATGCAAATTAGATTTGAAAGAAATAAAATATCCACTGTTATTGTAATGTAATCTCTTTATCTATACTTTCTTGGTTTAAGTTTACCTAATACATTTAAAGCACCAATAATTTTCTAGTGTGAAAAAAGAAGTCATCTATATATTTGGAACTGGGACAGAGATTTGGTTCTTTGCAAGTCTACAAACGTAAGAGTAACAGCCTTCATAATAGATGAAACTGTTATTCAGATTGGTACTCAACATTTCTGGTTATGGTTCTGTATAGAACCAATTCATCGTTCAGTGCTTGGAATTTATATCCCAGAAGAGAGAAACATACTCGTTGCTGAAAAATTTGTCAGAATATTAGTTAAGAAATATGGAAAGTATCGTGTGAATACTGATGGTGGTACATGGTATCCTAAAGCTTAAGATATTGAAATTGAAACATTATTTACATTCATAATTAGAAAAAAACGTTATCGAAAGAGTAGTACAGTATTTTAAAGATAGAGTTGAATCTTTTGATGACTATTACCTATGCAATAGTAAAAGAAGAGATTCTGATAATGGTCATTGTATGACTGGGTAGAACTATTTGTGTCAATGTATAATAGACAATAGTAGAAAATAAGATCCTGTTCTAAAATCGGGGGTACTTTCTAAAGTCAACAGAGATATTTGAAGAATTCATTATTTGTTTTACAATATCTATATGTTTATCAGGTTCTTTATAAACAGAATTGAGCTTTTTATATAGAGTTTTTGGATCAATTTTGGCCTTCATTATTTTTGATGCCTTCTTAAATTTACTATCAGAAAAAACCATCCAATCGTAATGGGTTGGCGCAGTTATCGCAACTAATTTAGATTTTTCAAATAATGATTTTTCCTGAAGATACCGCTCCACCTCTGACTTTTTAACAGCATATTTATCATAAAGTTGTGTTAATTTTGCCTTGGCTTTCGAAATTTCGCGAATTAGCCGGGCAAATTCTTTGATAGCGTTGTGTGAAAAATCTGGTATTTCTTCTAGCTTTATTTTGAAAATTTTTTCAAAATGTAGCATTCTTTTTACTATGTCTAAAAATTTTTCGTGATCCATTCCTAATCTAAAACTCTCAGTATTTGTAACCTCTAAAAAATCCTCAAAGAACGAAATTGTTAATCCTACTTCGTTTACCTTGTTCCTTAGTCTAATTCCGGCTATTACATCATCAATTTCTAAATTATTACTCTTGAACATTTTTACTACTTCTCTAATAACTAAATTGTATCCATCTTTTTTTGATTCCTCCTTTACAATAGATGATACATGTCCGACACTTACATTGAATAATTTACCTATCTCAGTTTCAGGATATCCTTCTAAATATTTTCTAAAATCTCTGATTTCACCTGGGCTGGAGTTGCTCTCATATAAAGGAGCTAAAAAAGTTTATTTAAAAGACTTCTAAATTAAAGTAAATTTTACAATATTACTCCATAAAAATTTTATAAACATTTAAAATTTACTTTTACAGATTACAGCCCCCATCCATGATTAATGTTTTACTCAAAGTTCTCATGATTTGGATTAGTATATTTCCTGTAAATCTAGTATCTGCTAAACATTTAGTAAAGATAAATTCATTCTATTCTCTGATTAAAATTGTATATTTTAATAAATTTTTTATTGTCTGGTTTAATACCGTAACAACTATTACTGTGCCCCTTAATATGAGCATAAAATGGGGTATTTGAAAGTCATTTGAAATCTATTTGAACAATATTAAATAATCATAAAATAATTATTTGAAAAACATTTGAAAGTCATTTGAAAAGCGAAAATGTCACTTTATTAATAGATCCAGTATGTTCAATAGTCATAATTAAATAAAAATTACTACAAGGTGCATATGAATATCAAATTAATCTGTTAAGTGTAATATTATATTGATTATCGAATATTTAAAAATGGAATCACATACAACCAATAACTAATAATAAATTGCCATAGCCTGAACTGGTAGAAGTTCCTTCATGATTCAGACTATGACAAATTGCCTATCTGTCTGGGAAAGGACTTGAGACGAGTATATTGTAATGATCAAAACAAGCCAATAATATTTATCAGTTTTACAAATTCTCATTCTATGTTCTGAAATTAACATCTTTCAAAATAATCATCTTTGTTAATTTTAGCAAAAAAATGGTTATTATGAATTGCCAAAATAATATGCAATTCAAGGAAGGCAGGACCATGGAAAGTTAAATATTGATACGCCTAATCCCCTTCCTGCTCGTAATATTATATAAAATTATACATACTTGAATATACATGACACAAACTTTTAAAATATTGCTGATATTTGTAGATATACTTAATTATTATTATGAAAATAGATTAGCAAACTGTTATTATCTATTTCATTCCTTTATTTTTATCTAGAAGTTAATTAAGAAAAATGATATGTGATTTATTGGTATGATTTTGATAAGGTTTTGTTTTTCCTCTTTATTATTTTTTTCGTATTTATAATTTAAATTTAGCAATAGATATTGCTAAAGTAATAGATTAATTAACAAATATTAATTGATTAAAAAATTATAAAATGAGGAACTATCAACCATTGATTTTTATCATTATTTACATTATCAATGGGGGTCGAATTTTATTATTTTACAATTTTTGCAATAAAGATTACCTTCTTTATCAAGTACTTCTAGTTTTCCATGACATCTAGTACATAAAAGACGCTGTTGGTCGGCTAGTCTCTTTTTTATCATACTGATGACAAATGGAATAACAAATGAAATTATTGCATAAGCTAGTATTCTCATTAATAGAATAACAAATGGAATAACAAAAGTAGTTAGAGCATATGATATTAATCGCTTTAGTAGACCATTATTTAATTTAGAGGAATTCCTATATTTTCTCATATTTTTTAATATACACGTATATTAGAAATAGGTTATATTAACAAATTTTTATTTATTATAATTATTGGTTTCTATATAATATATTATAAAGTTGATTTATACATATAAAAGCACGGATTCCTGACAACAATGGTAATTCTACCTTGGTCACTCAGTATACTTCGAGGAAGACCCATGCATGGACAAATTTGTAAAAAAAATTGATTAGCCTATAAATGAAAATGGTACAAAATATACTAATTTTGACTTTTTAGTAGATTAGAGAGAAATATATTCAACTATCAAAAAAGAAATATTCAAAAATAATTATATCTTAACTAATCAATTCTTTTTTCTTACCTCTAGTTATAATTAAAACAATTTCCACTACTATTTCTTTTGGAGGGTATTATTTGATAACAAATTGGAGCAGATAAATATTACAATTTTATTCATCACCTGCTACTTTCTTAACTCCACTTTTAGAATACTGAAATTAATACCCCTACAATAAGAGTTGCAGTTTTATCATTTAAATGGCTATTATATATGATAAAAGAGTTGTTTGTTGGATTAAAAATTATAGTTTGATAATCCATTTAATGTATTTATTTCTTTGATAACTGCAAAGTTAGTCTCTTTGGGATATAGTCTTTCGGTTCTGATACTTAAAGCAAATAAAAAATGGTTTGAGTGGATTGTCATAATTAAATTCAATTTCATCAATATGAGAACATTCTATTACTTTTTGTGACCGCTATCTTACCATTATATTTGTAATGATGTTAATATTGTATACAACACGAGCTCAAATGACTATGAATTGTTTATGACACCAAATTTTTGGTCCATGAGTTATTTCATTAATAAATTAGTAATTTAACTTGCCATATTCTAACTAACAGTCCAAAAATATCTTTATGTGAATGGGTAGATACAGAAACAAATTCAAAATTAGATTCAGGTCAAGAATGAAGATTCTTTAAAACATACTGCTCTATTGGGACTGGGACTGTTGCAATTGTGATGAGGGAGAGAATAGATGACCAAGCAAATGATAAGATAAATCAGAGTTGACAAATCTGTTCAATTAATAAAACAAAAACTACAATCAGCAAAAATAAGAATTATAACTAATAAATTAGAAGATTTGCAAAAAGTTCTTTTTTATTTTTTTATATTTATTCACATGTTTTTCATTCCAATGAGTCATAAAATATTCAATTAAAGATTCAAAATCGCTTATTCCTAAATTTTCTTTTTCATTTTTATTCTTTGATATCTTTGCAAATTTGCGCGCGTATTTTATACACGTCCAGCATCCAACAAACGGAATTAACAGGGCTAAATAATATCCACTATATTTTCCTGAAAATTTCCATGCTTCACCCACAATACAATATTTTGAATCCCCCTCCAACATGAATTTATCTACTCTATCCAATCCTAAAGATAATTTTTTAGACCATATAGGACATAATTCGTTAAAGGTTATGGATTTGGTCACAATGTTTTTCGATGATAACTTAAATTGTTTATTTTCTTTCATGCCTGGATAATTCTTTTCCTTACTACGACCATGAACAAAACAATTATTATATAATCTAATCCTCATGATTATAAGTTATAATAGATAACATACACTATAATGATTATTATATCTTAATTATTACGCATATGATGGTACAAACTAAGAATAAGGCAAGGGTACTTGAAAAATAGTCATTTCTACCTAAAGCGATACAAAAATAAGAGTCTATTTTATAGTCAAGAGATCCAATTTAATGCTGTTTCTTTCATTCTATAGCTATAAAATATTCAGTTTTATCATCAGGTCAAAATCCTCTACGAGCTGCCATTGTTACTATCATTTTTTCTGTGTCTATACTCAAGAATTGATCTTTTCTCTATTAGGTATAAATTGTAACCTTTTTTATTCTTATTTATCTTTGTAAAGACCGATCTTACCATTTTACAGCTGGACTATTTACAAGGATGTTTGTTTCTGTAATAGTTAATTCTCCATTATTTTGAGCAGCCACAATTTCTTCTACCGACTTTAATTCTCTCGCAGTTGCATTATCATTCCATTTTACAAAGTTTGTTTGCCATAGTGGGCTATAATCTTCATCTCCTGGTACAGCATTTGCAACTGGAAGTTGAAATCCACCAGGTGCTTCACCTTGAACACCATTTAAAAATACGTAGCCTTGTCCACGAATCGATTGAGGGGTATCTTTCAAAAGGGGAGAATAATTTATTGGAAAGCCAGTATTGTTTGTAATAGAAGATACAGCATGTTTGTCAGAAGAATCAGTAGCAATAAAATATGCTATACTACCATCGATGTATCCTTTAGATATCGGAATATCTACAGAAACGTTTGCTTTTGCTAATTTCACAACAGAACCTGTTTCGCCTTGCTGTTGTTCTGATACTAACGGAAAGAAAATCATCACTGTAGAGGACAACAAAATCAGAATTGCTACTATAGCTGTAGGATTAGATAATTTCATTTTATTTGATTTTTTATCGATCATGCTACAATATTGATGACCATTCTACCTTATTAAAATTTATTTAAAACTTCTCATTAATCATCATTAGTATTCTAAGTTTTAAAATGAATGAATAGAAAAAAATTATTGCAAAACATATTGAAACTAAACAAAAGGAATAACAGAGGAGATTTTTGGAGCATGGTTAGCACAGTTCAAGGAGGAAGGTCATGCACTAATGTATCAATATCCATAAAGGTTAAGCGAAATAGTAAATACATTTCTAGATAATTAAGAATCATTTTTTATCAACTAATATTCAATTTATTTATTGTCTAATGTATTTTATTTGATTTAATCTTAATCTAATAAAATAGATTACATATTCTATATTAATGATAACTAAAAAACAATAAATTGATAATATATTTAATTAAAGAACTGCAATCAAATAGTTAAGTTTATAACATTTTTTTAATGTTGTCAATAGTTTTCAATATGGTTTCTCTGTTACCATTACGTTTTCATTGTAATCAACTACTTTCATTCAAAATCGTTTGTGCGTAAAAAAATATTTAAAGATAGTAGATGAAAAATATTTTTTAGTTATTTAAAGAAATAGAATAAAAAATTGTCGACACTACATCGAAAATCTATCATAGATGTCAATGCATAAATTGATACAAAAAGTTTCGAAAAAATAAAAATATCTAATATATACTATAGCTGCTGTGACACATGTGCGTTGTTTTGCTGCTGAAGTGCGATCTTAGATATTGTTTATTGATCAAGTCTATATTTTATCATTTTATAAATGAATAATACATGTTATATTGTTGATAGGAGAGGTTATCAAGTCAATATCATTCCCCCTTAATTTCTTCTGGAACATTATTCTGTTTATTTATTTGAATATATTCATAGTAGTTGTTATGTTATCAAATAAAATAAATAAATATATCTTGAGTGTAAAATAATATAGGATACAGTAGACACAGTGGACATACCTTTATTCCAATCGAAATTTTCTTCTCTTATTCTATAACTACGAATTATATAATATGACGGTATCGTGGATTAACCCTCGCATCCAAAATATTGTTCAGTCGATTTTTTTCTTTTTAATCTAGTATTTTTATCAGTATTGGTAATAGTATCAGGAAATGATATATTAGTTCATGATTTTTTGGATACAGTCCAAAATTTTTTGTACTTCCACACAGATGTAACTTCTTTCCTTGTCTTAAGATTAATAATGAATACATGTATTCCTGAAAATCAATCCCAAAAAATATAGATATCTGAATATACTAAGCTTGTTACAATGAGAATTTCATCACAAATGGAAAAAGCAATTAATGATCAAATTTCATATGAAGCATCTGCCATCAATGTATATGTTGCGATGGGATCATGGTGTGAAAGAATTGGATATGACGGAAGTGCAGCATTCTTTTTCGAACAAGCCATTGAGGAAAATACACATATGTTAAAGTTCGTTCATTATCTTAATAATGCTGGAGCCGAAGCGATAATTCCAGCGATAGAAAAGCCTCAAGGCAAATTCGATTCGCTAGAATCTACTTTTCAAGCTAGTCTAAAGAGTGAACAGACTGTTACAAGCCTCATTAATAATTTAGTAGAAATTGCTGAAAAAGAAAAAGACCGTGCTACATATTTGTTCTTACAATGGTTTGTAAGTGAACAAGTAGAAGAAGAGATCTTATTTCAAACAATTCTCCAAAAGTTTGAGATATTTGGAAGAGACAAATTAGCAGTACATCAAATTGATCAATTTTTGGCCTCTATTAGAACACAGGTTATGGCTAAGAAGCAGATCAAGAACACTCCTCAATCAACTAGTGAGTAAAATTTTAAATTTAATATTTTTTACCAGTATAATACTCAAAAAAAGTTAGATTTTAGATAATTCAAGGTATATCTAAAGTAATAATAAGAGACGACAAAAATAACGTTATTATTTTATTGTATATTCTTGATACAGTAATCATAGTTTTTCAATAATCTCGTCGGAAGTTGAATAGTAATGATTTCAACGTTCAATTGCTAATTTACCAGATAGATAAATCGATTTTATTATCGAAAAGTAGATGTAAAAAAAGATCAGATAAAACGAATACAATGCTTGTAAAAAAAAGGGGATTTACTTTGCTAAATCTTGTAGTTTTTTCCCAATATTATCAGCAATTTCTTTTGCGACTTCAGTAGTAATATTAGATCCCAGACTCTTTGCTCCTTTGCTAATGTTGGTTATAACATCACTAACATTTTGTTTTTTTGCTTCACCTGTTTGATTGGCTGATTGGCCTGCATCCAGTATTGTTTGATGCGTCCCTTCCGATTGTGCGAATGCGGAAATATTAATGAATGTTGACATTGAAAGGATTATTGAAACAAAAAATGTTATCGTTGTTGCTGCTGGCAATGTCATACTTATTTTATTGTTAAGCATTTATTAATTCGTTTAAGATTCTAATTTATATAAAAATATTTAATGTATTATCACTAGCTGAAATCTCAAAACTGAAACGTAATTATATAAATTTAAATAATGACTTATCGTATTGGTTTGCTTAATCTTCTGTTATATTAAAAAAGACAGCATCAACATAAGACATTTCTATCAGGTTTCTAGGGATATAATATCTTTATCTACAATTCCTTTTTCTATTATTTTTATTATCCTAAAAGCTCTTGTTAAATAATTTGTTTTTCATTTTAATTTTGGGATTTCTTGTTATGAATCATATCTTTTTGAATTAATAGGAATATCATTTGATAAAATGAAATTCCTAATTTTGAAGCCTCGAAGTCTATATTTCTTAGAGTATATTTTGATGATTCATTATCTGATGAAGATAGTATAAATTCATCTATAATTTTTTTGAATTTATCATCATTATAATGTCGAAACATTGACTTGATTTTATATACATAGTTATTAAGAGATTGTTAGAAATGTTAGTGTCTAATGTCTAATATGTAGCATAATTTTTTCTCTTCTAATTCTTAACCATTTTTTGCAACATTTCTTTAATTTAATATATAATTTATAGAATACTATAATTTTTATTATAACAAAAAAATGGTGATACAACGATAATTGACTCTTTAACTTAAATATTTAATCATGAATTACGAAAATATTCATCTACTAGTAGATTTTAAACTTCTTGAATCTCAATGAGTATAACATTCTTTTTTATATTCTTCCCAGCATTATGATAGGCTACGTGCCATTATGTAATAATCATATTCCTTTTTTCTCTGATTTGCCCCGAATTCTCTGTCACTATCTGTTCAATCAATCTACACACTGGCCAATATTCTGTCGATCCCCTTTGCTCTTTTCCAACTATTTTATAGCATTGATACTGGCCCCTTTCATAATTAAAATATTATCAAAATATTAATTGTTTTTTGTAGGAATAAGAGGTACATTTTAGTAACCTGGTGACCTACATAATTAGATAATTCATCTGAAGCAAAGGCCTAACCATTGTATGAATCTATTACATAGTATTTAGATTATATTATTATCAACTTATTTTATATAGCTCTAACAAGTTCAAATAGATAATTTTTCATCTATATCACTGGTATAAATTTTGAATTTATTTACACTCAAATTTGGCTAAATATTATAATATTTAGTTTTATTATTGTTGTTTATGCCATAAAATAAGGATTTCTCCTTTTATGCAACCGTTCAAATCCTAGTTTAATTTTATCTCATTTTGCATTTAAAATGTATGTAGTCGTATAGTTCCATCCAACAGGACCATTATATTGATTCCCATTAATTTCTATTGTAGAAGTTCCATTAATATCGCCTTTTACTTTTAATTCATATGTTCCAGTCTTTAGAGGCTTAAGGAATAACCAATTTCCATCTGCAACTGCCTGTGTCGTCTGAGAAGTTAAATTCAAAATATTATTTTCTGGTAAAGTAAAATTGAAAATATCTGTGTGGACACGATAATTTTCTAAATTTGGTATATGTACTTTATTAATTGAAGCATTTACTCCAACTACAAGGTCTTGCATACGTTCAGAGCATTCTCTTAGTTCTTCTTCAGTTTTTAGCAAGGGGAATTCTGCATAAGAGCATTCAGAATTTAATAGAGTTATAAGTAAAGCAGTGTTTTCAGGAATATCACATGAACGGATGACTGGATGTTCATAAGCTAAGGTTAGAAACCAAACAAGATGAATTTGATTTTCACTGCAATATTTTCCAGTATCATCGTATGAAGGATTTATATCCCAAGGAATAGAATATGTCCATTGCCACCATTTTTCAGTCCAATCTGCATAAGAAACATTAAAAGGCGTGGACGTCGTATACTAAATTAGATACATCAAGATTTGTATTATTATCTACAATTGCAGCATCATCAGGATTCCCTACACTAATTGGCACCATATTTGGAGAGTTTACAAGATGTACACTTAAAATCAAGGTAAAAAAACTCGTCAGTAAAAATTCTCTCATATAAACGCCACATTAATTATATTTAATGAACTTTTACCTGTCTATCCTATTTCTCATGTTCTTTGTCAGGAATCTTTAGTTATTTCTTTTTCCTTGTTGGTTA
>CAWIYT010000168.1:0-20797 GCA_963840085.1 uncultured Nitrososphaerales archaeon | reverse complement strand
TAGTAACAACATCGATATTAACCAAAATTCTGTACAAATGGCTATGGATTAATGGCTATGGATTATAAATGTGCTGGAAATACTTCCATAAGCAATGAATGTTTGAGAATTACTATATTTCTAAATTGATGAGTAGCATACCATATAGCAAATTTCTTATATTAAGTTCCTTCAACTTAGACTAAAAAAGAAAGATAAGGGAAGTAAAAAATAACACTATCATCATCAGCAACTTTCTTCTAATTCATCATACATCATATCATTGCTGTCGTTATTATTATTACTGCTGTCACTAATCGCTGATGGATATGATCTTCTTCTTGTTGCCTCTTTTTCTGCTATTAGAGCGTCTTTAACCACTTTGATACCTTCGCTTTCCATCTTTAAAACATCTATAGCAATATTGGCTGCTACTTCACAGCATTTTGCACATTCGTTACCATTAACTTTAGGATCTTCTGCTTTTTTCTCTAATATTTTATAGAGATAGAGCATTCTATTTTTAAAGAATTGTGCTTCCAAAAAGAGTGTATTATTTGTTTTTTGCCTCTGCATTTCCCCATACCTTTTTTCAATGTGGTGAGAATACCTGGCAACTGTACGAGTAGAAATATGGAGTTCTCTTGCTATTTCCTCTTGTGTCTTATTTTCAAGCAATAGTCTGAATATATACTGCAACTGGGTCTCATACTGTTCTTTACTTATCAATTCTATTTCCTCACTAAAACCTGACACATTATGACATATTCATATACACATATACAAATAAAACTATTAGAAGTAATAAATTTAGAATTTTGCTGATTTATGGTCAATTATTACATTAATATATATGCTGTTTAAACTTTTATGTTTTACCTTGAATAATATATCTAATTTGAAATAGAAGAATTAAAATCATTATCTTTCAAAACTATAATTATAAATGTCACATTAATCTTTTTACATACTTACAAATTTCTCTTCAGATTTTGATTTCATCAGAACTAGTATTGATAAAGGTCATTATTTGTCTCTCAATCCTACTCCTGAAAGACGTTGTGCTACTTTTGCAAAATTATTTCTTACATTCTGTTTGCATGGATGTTTTTCCATAAACCATCTGTCACCAGTCAAGTGTACAACTATTGCATATCCAAATATCTGAATTAGAAGAACGTCTTTGAATTAAAATTGTCTTTTTTATTGTGTTTACCTTTCTTTCTAGATTTGTTCTTTTGATTTGATTGATCAATATGTTCTTTTAATCCGGAATTAATAGATAATAAAGGAAAAAAAGATTCTAAATCTGCATATTCTGAATTAGGTTCTTTATTTTTATGAGTCATCTAAGTCTTCATTCTCCTCTAATCTATTCGTAATACTGGACAGGGTGGACACGGTGGACACCCTTCAAATCGCTTTGAAAAAAATATTTTTTATTGTTTTTGAAATAAAGATATCTTGATTGTAGTAAAAACCAATTAACACAAAAAAATTATTTTTTTTATTTTTACCGAATAATAGGGTGTCCAGGGTGTCCAGCGTGTCCATAAATAAGTAATAGACGATCAAAAAATCAATCAAACCTCCTCTTCATCATCTTTTTTAGAAGCCTTTTCTTCATCTGTAAGGCGTTTAACGAACCAGATTGTAATTTTCTTTTTATTGCCGTTACCATCTTCTTCAATCTTTCGACCATTTGATAGGTTATGCTCTTTTTTCAATTTCTTTGCAAATGCATCATAACTGAGAACATGTAGTTTATGGTCATTGCAGAATTTGGTAAAATTTCCATAGAATTCATCTTTTGTTATGTATTCTTCTGCTTGATTGGTAGTAGATGCTGCTATCCAACCATCAATATCCAAAAATGCAGATACAGGATCAGCCGTTAATTCTGCCTTTGCCCGTCTCTGGCTTATTGTTGATTGTAAATGGATCTTTTTGCTATTGTAAATGACCTTTAACGAATTGATGACAAGGTTCAAAATACCTGACATTTCCTCTTCGTCGTTTATAATTTTGCTTAATAGTTCAGGATCAGCATTTTTACCATCTTCAAACTGATGTGGGAAGGAAAGGATTATCTCTCTTCTATGACGAGCGTCTGAATTATCTGAAATGAGAGGTAATTCATTTGTATTGAAAAAGTATTTTGCCCATAATTCGATATCATAGAGATCTCTTCCTTTCTTTTCAACCATTACAGGCTGTGTTCCTGTCAACTTCTTTAGGTTAGATATATCTACATTTTTGGATAACTCTGTATCTACATTGATATCCTTGTTTTCTAACTGTGCAAGGGCAAATCTATGTGTAGCCAATGACTTTAGCGATACATTACTTACATTCTTTAGTCCATGTAAATTACTTAGTATACCAACAAAGACATTTTTCCCATTTGCTCCAGTACCAATCAAAATGAAGTAGTATTCAAATAGATTTTTTCTGATGAAAGTATAAGATATTATTTCAATAGCAGTTCTGATATCCTGCAAATAAAGTACTTCTCTCAAAAACTTGAGAAACTTGAGTGGTTTTGCATTTGGATTATATAGTATAGGTTTTTGGTTTATTGAATAATAGTCAGGAGTATGTGACAAGAGTTCTCCAGTTTTCCAATTCAGTAACCCATTCTTGACATTTATGATATCAATATCAGAGTCGAATACATCTTTTTTTACGTAAGTCTTGCGAATAACATAATTTTTAATTTCAGTTATATCTGCAGTCTTTAACTTATAACCATATTTTTTATCTAATTCTTTTTCTATTATAATTTCGCCGCCATAAATGTAAACTCCACTCTTTGGATCATAGTACAAGAATATCTTTACTTTCTTCAATTGTCAAAAATCTATATTTTGCCATGACAAAATCTGTTGCTTCTTTAATAAGTTCAAGTCTTTGCTTCTTTCGTTCTTCCGCTGCTGCTATTACTGCAGTATATTTCCTTTTATTTTGTAAATAATGTTTTTTGATTAAATCAAAATTATTATCTATAGACTCTAACATAAGCGATATATCATTTTCTTTAATTCCTTTTTCCTTGCATACTTTTCTAAAGTTTTTACGAACATCAGTTCCACTGTTTTATATTTATTGGAACGATAATTTTTGTTAAATCATATTTTGAATTAAGTGTGCAATCAATGCTATTTGTCTGTATATCATAAACAAAATTTTGTACAATTTCCTGCTCTAAGAGTTTATCACCAATTTCTAAAGGAAGCACTATTGTAGTTTTATAATTTAAAGTATCATCTTCATCATTGTTGATAATTTGCATCTCAGCAATCCTTTTTTCAGAAAACTTTACAGCATCTCTCCAAATTGTTTCCACCTCGTTTTCTGGCAATGGTGTAGGAGAACATAATTTTTCATTTACCTCAAGAAAGAATTTTTTTAATTCTTCTCTATTGATATTATATTTATGCTTGATTAAAAGTGAATTTGCTATGGATATTAACGTGTCATGTCTTGTCCCCTCTTGAATGATAATATTCGGATTTATTTCTAAAGAGTTAATCATTTGCCTAATTAATGGTGTTAAATAACCAGATGAAGAAGTCTCTTTATCATTTTTTAAATATGATAAATTATGTTTCCTACAAATATCATCAATACTTGAAATTAGTTTTAATGCTTCTTCAGATTTCAAAATTATTGGTGAATTTGTGTCCTTGAATTTGCCATATTGAGTCTGTTTCAGAGTGGTATGAAGGTGTAGCACACATCAAGCCTTTACAGTTACTTTTTATTTCTATACCTAAGATATTATCAGAGCTTTTATCTGTAAATGGAATTTCTGAATAGAAATAGAGATGAAAACTATTAGGATCCTTACATGTTGTTCAACTATGAATTTTTGTTTTAGTTCATCAATGGAAGAAAAAGTATTTGATACAACTATATTACAAAATTCTTTTATTCCTAATTCTTTATCAAAATCGATGCCAACAAAATATAATCCCTTATTTTCTCCTCTCCATACTTTTCCTGGCATTAAAATTATGCCTTTTGCATATCGATCTGTTCTTTTCCATTCTTCATGAATTTCGTCAGGAATAGCCTCTCCTTGATGCTGAGACCAATTTTCATATGTCGTTTTATCATTATCTAATGGAAAAATATTGATTCCGATTTTATAATGCCAAAAATCAGCCCAATGATTACTAGAATATATATTACCTTTAGTAGTACTCATATTTACACACCCAATCTCTTTTTTTAGACTTTTGCTTTTTCTATGATCAATTGATGTTCAGAAATTCTACACTTGAGGTAGTCTCCTTTTGCAAGATTCAAGATTGAAACAAATTCTTTTGGGAGGACTATTGTGTATGTGGAATTTCCATGAATTCCTTGTAATTTCCTTATTTCAGTTTGATTAATTTGGTTTTGATTATAGGGTTTCTCCATACAATCATAATTATCAAGTAGACACTAGAGAACTAATTAGTATAGATAAGTATATTCAAACTTTCGCTCAAAATGTTGTCATGTCCCCCGAGACCAAAAATAAATGATTAGTCAAAGGATGAATCGCTATGATAAAAGAATCTTTATTACGGACTCGATAGAAAAAGGAGTAATTATGAAAAAAAGGTATGGTGATATACTTCATGGGAGTGGTGACGTATCATGCTATGAGGATAGTGGCGATAATCAAAAAGTCAGTAGATTTGCTGAATTTATTAAACATTTTTTATTAATAATTAGTATTTGGCTGGATATTATTTACAATCATAGATCATTCATAATATTTTGAATTTGACAACTTATACTGTATATAATACTAATAATTAATTCTTCTCTATTCAATGATGTTATGAAATTAAATTAAATTGTAGATAGTCCTGATAATCGATATCAATTACCGAACAGTTCCCCTTTTGATATGAATATTGTATGATTTTTCCTATTATTTTGAATTGCTAAATTTCTACTATTTTTATTTTACGATGCTATAATTTAGCAGTAACTAATCGTTTATTACCAAATTATAAAATTACTATAAAGAGAAATTGAGTATAAATTCAATTATTTATTTTCTTTTTTTAATTGTTCAATCTCTAATACCAATTCATCGATTTTATCTGCTAAGGCTGCAATAGCATCAGATTTATTTTGGTCATTACGATTTAATACCTCTATTTCATTCTCTTTTTCAAATAATTTGCCTTCTATAAATTTAAAGTCATTTTGATTTTGTATTTGTATCTTGTCATATTGTTTTTGTAGTTGATTTTCATTGCTTATCATCAAAAAATCTGATGCTTTCAAATATTCCATTAATAATTCATCTTCTGTTATTTTATAATATGAATCAGAAATTCCTATTGAATGACCCATCAATATCTCTATGTTAATGCTTTTCATTCCAGAGATTTCACATCTTGTTTTGAACCATTTTCTAAATCCATGGTCTGTCTGAAATTCATATCTATTTCTTTTTAAGTTAGATTTTCTTCTAATACCTTGAGTCCATAGCGCATCTTCCATCAACCGCTTAAGGCCCGAAGATTTGAGTTTTTCTGGATTTTTTATAGTTCCATGATGATAATATCCCTTTTTTGTATCCCATAATTGTCTCATTACCCAACTATTTTCATGGATTTCTTCACCACTCTCTTGTCGATACTGCATCCATTTTTCAAGTTCATAATATGCTTCTGGAGTTATAAACGAAAAATATTCTTCATCATCTCCAGCATAAACAATAATTTTTGCTGCTACTATTTTGCCTTGACGTTCTATTGGTTGAATATCCTTCCAGCGTAAATAATCCCATGCTCCTAATCTAATTCCTGAAGATGCCATTGTATATACAATTCCTTTGATTCGTCTATCTGGATATTCACAAAGTTGTTGTATCTCTTCTATTGTTGGTGTTCTATCATTTGCATATCTTCTAGTTTTTGGTAATCCTCTAGTTATCTTTTTCCATTGAATAGAAATATCTGACATTTCACAAAATAATTTAATTGCTTTCATGAAATTGCGTAATGTTGCTCCTGTAATCTCTTCTTTTTCTACTCTATCTTTTTGAAATTGTAAAAATCTTATTATGCAATTAAATGCCCAATTTGGATCATTTGTTGCCTTACTAGCAAAGTAATTACATCTTTCTTCCATTGTTTTATCAGGTTGTAAATCTAATATAATTAAAGAAAATTCTCAATCTTCTCAAATAATAATCTCTTGTTACTTGTGATCTAATCGCATATACAAATAATGAATATGCATTAGATTCCTCATGAGTTTGTTCTATTATTTTCATTTATTTTTTGATTCACCTTATTTTTTATTTTCGAGTGAATCCAATTTGAGAACTATTATCACAATGGGGCCAGTGGGATTGGAATCCTCGGTTCGTATCCCACAAACAAAAAACACAACATTTAAAATTCAGAATGAGCAATATGGCTATAATAAAGACACAATGAGAGATCTATATCATAGAAAAGATAGAGTAATTTACTGGATAAAAAGAATAGATTCAGATCTGGAAGAACCAGATAGATCGGATGTTCTTCAATTAGTAGAACATATGCAAGAAAGAGAAAGAGCGATTCTGTGGATAATTAGATGCATAACTGCACTTTTATCAATGAGAAAACAATTAAAGAAACCATTTAGAGAAACTACAAAATCTGATATCAAGGAGCTATTATTATGGATGGATGAAAAAGGATACAAAGCATCAACTCATGAAAAATACAGACAGGTCTTAAAGCTATTCTATAAATCAGTTTATGGAAATAATGAATATTATCCAGATTCTGTTAAATGGTTTTCAGTTAAAGTTGGAAAAGAAAAAGCTAGTAAAGATCCCAGTATGGAAATCTCAGAATATCTAGATGAAAATGAGATACAAAAGTTAATTGAAGCGGCACCGACTTTGCAAAAAAAGTCATTTTTGGCATGTATGTATGAATCTGGAGCTAGACCAGAAGAATTTCTTAGACTTTCAAATTTAGATTGCAAGATAGATACTCATGGAGCAATTTTGATTTTAAGAGGTAAAACTGGTGAAAGAAGAGTCAGAATTATTTCATTTGCTAAAATGTTACAACAATGGTTAGAAGTACATCCTTTAAAGCAGCATCAGCAGAAACAATTTCCTTTGTGGATAAGCGATGCAACTAATTTTAAGAATCAGCCATTAGGATTGAGAGGAGCACAAAAGATAATTGAAGATGCTATGTTAAATGCAGAACTTGTAAATAAACATACACGACTTTATATTCTGAGACATTCACGTGCTTCTATACTAGCAACATATTTTACTGAATCACAACTTTGTACCTTTTTTGGATGGGTTCAGGGAAGTCAAGTAGTAAAAAGATATATTCATATGTCTGGAAAAGATTTAGATAATACTCTAATATCAATCAGCGAAGGAAAACAAGCTATTAAACAAGAGGAATATCTATTGAAGACCAAAAAGTGTAATAGATGTAATGAAACAATAAGTCCATCACAACAGTTTTGTGGACGTTGTGGTCTTTCCATAACTTTGATAGAGCAATATACTAAAGAAATAGATCTTGAAAAGGAAAATAGAGAATTGAAACAACAGATACAAATAGTAAAAGATGAAATGAATGATAAATTTAATCAAATAATTTCTATGATACAACAAAATCCGGATTTGGTACAAGTAAAGCCAGAAGTGTTGATTTCTAAAAATAAAGTTTGAACAAACTTTTAATCTAATTTTTTCAGTCTTTCTTGTACTTTACTAACTCCTTCTTTAGCTCGTTCATCTGATGCATCTACTAATAATACTTTATTAAAGTACTCAAGTGATTCACTATATCTCTCCATATCAAATAGTGTTTCAGCTTTATATAATAATACTGTTCTATCATTCGGTAATTTTTTCAATACTTCATCAAAGCATTTTAAAGCTTCATCAAATTTTCTTCTAATATTATATGCAATTCCTTTGTTAAGTAACACTCCCATATCATTTGGTCTAATAGATAATGCTTTATCAAAATATTGTATTGCTTCATCGATATCTTCATCACTCTTTTTAAAACGTAATATACATCCAGCTTTGTTATTTAATGCTTCGAAATGTTCAGGATTAATAGATAATACTTTATCAAAATATCTTAATGCCTCTTCAAAATCTTTTTCTTTTTGTGCATGTTTTATTAAATATACTCCCTTATTAGTTAAACCGTCCACATTGGTAGGATTAAACTCTAAAACTTGGTCAAAAACTAAAATTGCTTCATCTTCCTTGTCTATTTCATACAGAACTCTTCCTTTAGCATTTAATGCATTTATATGATTAGGTTTTATCTTCAATAATTTATTATACCATTTTAATGCTTCTTTGTAATCTCTTTTTTTCTCATGGAATAACCCCTTATTGTAAAGTACTAACGGATTTTCTGGTTCGATTTTCAACGCTTTATCGAAATATTTTTGTGCCTTTACAAAATCACCAATTGTCAACAATGCATATCCTTTATTATTTAAAGCATTAAAATTTTTGTAATCTATTTCTAAAGCCTTATCATAACAATTCATAGCCTCATCATATTTTTTTAGATGACAAAATGAATTACCTTTATTTACTAGTGCATCTACAAAATTAGGATCGATTAATAAAGCCTTATCAAGATAAACTAAAGCATCTTCATATCTACCTTGTATATTAAGTAAGTATCCTTTATTGTTTAGTGCATTCAAATTTTCAGGGTCTACTATCTAAAACTTGATCAAAATACCTCATTACTTCTTTTGGATCTGCCGAATCCATTAATTCTACACCTTTGTTTACTATGGTAGCTAATTCTGAATCAAGAAAACCTTTTTCATAATATTTTACTGCTTCTTTCCAATTAACTGGCCTCCATCTTTGTTTATTCCATTTCTGAATATCATGTCCTTCTTTGTATCCATCTTTTTCAAATAATGATCTTGCAAATGGAAGAAAATTATAACTTACTCCCCATGTAATATCCAATACTTTTTCCATTTCTTGTATTATTTCAAATTTTTTCGCAGATTCCATACAGGCTTTTAAGGAATCAGGAGTTAACTTAAACCAATTTGCTATTATATTTTCTTCTATAGATATTCCCATTCTTACCTGGAAATTTTTTTGAGGTATATGTAAGTGCATCTGATACAGCCAAATGTAATTTCTGCAATTTTGCAAATAATATAGAATTTAGTTTTATTCGTTTATCCTCATCTTTGATAATTGCTGGCCAGTTAAATATTGCATGTATCATATTCATAGCTAAGAAATGGAAATAGATCAATAGTATCTCATAAATAGCCATTAATTTTTCTTGATTTTGTTGTTGATTTTGCTGCTGCATCATAAATAATTCATCACTAAAAATTTTTGGTCTAATTTTTTCTATCAGATCTATAAAGGATTTTTCAAATCTTTCATGTATATCAATTAAGCTTTTCTAGTTCTATTTCATTGATGTATAATCTAAAGATTGAACTGTTCTTTTCATCTTTTCTTGATACGATAAATCCTGAATCTGTTAAATATTTTATATCTTTTAAGATTGTTACTCTAGAAGCTTTTTTTTCCTTCGTTAATTTCTTAATAACTTCTTCCTTGTTTGTTCCTGGATTTTTCTTTATAAAATCAATAATTATTTGATGTCTTGGTTTCAATTCCTCAGATTTATCACCAGGTATTACTTCAAGTCTTTTTCTTAGAATTGCATTTTCTTCTTCTAATTCTTTATTCCTTTTCTCTATGCTAAATATATCATCTATATATGGCACGTATAGTCAAGTATACTCTTATATTTAAAGTATATAAATATATGCTGAAAGTACAGACATATGGTAAAAACAACCATATTAGTAGAAAAAAAGACTCGCAAAAAATTACGAGATATAGGTCTTAAAGGTGAGACCTATGATGAAATAATAGCGAAATTACTGAAATCAAAAGATTCGCCTGATCTCAGTCTCCTCAAACCAGTTTCAAGCGAATCTATTATTGGAGGTCAATAGATATGCAGAACAATACATCTATAACCAATACTAAATTAGACAAAGATACTAATAAACAAATCTGCGAAGCCTTAGGCTGTTTTGAACAAGCTACTATAGAAATTAAGATAACTGCAGGTAAGTTTGGCAAGATACCTTTGTTTCTATGTAAAAAGTGTATTTCAAAATTTACTATACAAGGAGGTCAATAGATATCTTGGATCTTAAAGTATTAGATGAGAAAAGTGATAGGAACATACAAATTAGAATCAATCCAGAATACGAAAGATTAGTTCCCCAATTAACTTCCAAAGATACAATTCCAATTAAAGATATCATAATCAAAGAGAGATATAGAAAAGAATTTGGAGATATTGATACTTTAGCAGATAACATATCAAGTGTAGGTTTGTTACAGCCAGTTGTAATAAACGAAAATAATGAGCTTATCGACGGACAGAGAAGAATATTAGCTTATCAGAAATTAGGAAGAAATGAAATTCCTTGCTTCAAGATTGATTTAGAAAAAGTATTTCTTGGTGAGTTCTCAGCAAATTACTACAGAAAAGACTGGACTATCTCGGAAATGGTTGCAATCAAAAGAGCTATTGAACCATACGAAAAGAAGAAAGCAAAAGAAAGAATGTTAGCAGGTAAACCCTGTGTCAAATTGACAGAGGGTGGTAACTCCTCAGATAAAGTTGCTGGTTTTGTAGGAGTTAGCAGAAATACACTCAAAAAAGCAGAAGAGATAGTTACTGCTGCAGAGACAAACTCTGAGAAATATCAACAACTACTTGAAGAAGTTGATTCTGGAAAGATGAGTGTAAATGAAGCGTCAAAAATAATTGAAAAAGATAAACAAAGAGAAGAAAAAAGATCTGAAAATCAACCCGTAGGTTCAATACCACCAGAAGATAGATTATTACTTATCAATGACGATTTTACCAAAGTATCTAGAGATAGGTTAGCCTCCAAAAGGTTCCACTTAATCGTGACAGATCCCTACTATGGACAAGGATATTTACCATTATATGAATATCTAGCTAAGTTTTCAAACAGAGAATTACATGACGGAGACGGTTTAGTTTTCATAACAGGACATATAATATTAGATAAAGTATTTCAAATCTTTAGTAAATATCCAGATCTCAAATTTTGGTGGATATTCGCTATTGAACATTCTGGTCCTAGTGCAACCACCTTCACAAGAAAAATGTTTCCTCGATGGAAACCTGCGTTATATTTTGTGAAGGGTAAAGAATCCGCAAACCAAATAGACACAATGCCAGATCTTATCAAATCTACTAAACCAGATAAAAGTAACCATGAAATGGCACAATCAACTGTAGAGTTTGAACATATTATAAAATATCTTACAGTCGAGAATCAGACAATTCTTGACCCATTTATGGGTAATGGTAATTCTATAATAGCAGGACTTAAACTCAATCGCAAATGTATCGGAATCGAGATCGATAAAAAACGGTTTGATGATGGAGTAAATAAAATCAAAGAATCTCTAAATGAGATGAAAAACGGCGACGCAACAAAAAATGACTGAGAAGAAGAAGGTGATTGAATTACCAGAAGAAAATAGAACATTATTTGGTATCTCACAAAGCATTTACACAGATGAACAATATGAAGAATTAAGAAAAATAGATATTAAACAGCAAAATGTAGCTGAAAGTGATAGAACCCAATATACCCTATCCGCAATTATTGATAATATAAAAAAAGTACTAGCTAGTGTAAAATGTGATAACAATACGGATACAAAAACAAAAACATATTATTTACAGGCGTATGATTTTCAGAAGTTAGGACTATATAAAAGGGAAAATGCACCTGCTTTCGAGGTTAAACTAAGCCATTTACCACATGATATTATCTATGAATTGGTTCAGCTAGACGAGCAAGATAGAAAATTTGTATTGAAGCAAGCAGTATCCAGTATTTTTGAAGACATAAACTTTGACCTTTACCACAGTTCTATTTCTGTAAATTTGAAGGTGATGCTGGTATAGATTGACATTTGATAATAATAACCTTGATGCTGATGAAGATGAACGCATAAAGAAATATAAGAGGAAATTACTCGAAGACCAGGCAAAGGATTTTGTTAACAATGGTGGTAAGTTAAAAAATAATAAGAAAAATAATAATAATAATAGCAAGAAAACATCCCTGTTAGAACAACTGCATCCAAACATAAGAGAGCAATTATCGAGTCACATTTGGGAAATTATCTCGTATGATCCTTTCAAGTTTCTGATTGCACACTCCGGTTACAAACAAATCATATATGCTACGGTGAAAAAAGAAAGTAAAAATCTAACTGGTATAGACGGAATAGAATGCGGATTAAAGGAAACTGTTTACTCACTAAATCTTTCAAGAATTGTAATAGGCGCAATTCCAACTGAAGTAATATTGAATAAGAATCCTTTAGGTTTGTTTGATCACAAATATACTATAGAATTTGAGACTCAATCGAATGATTCATTTACAATAGGTCCAAAGACTTTAGATGAGATTGTAACATGTCTCAAAGATAAATCGTTAATTTACATGTCAACAAAAGCTACAGAGGTACTAGCAGTGATGATAAATGCATTTAAAACAGATGGACAACTCATTGTGAAAAATGATGTTGACACACCCGGATTTTATTTTATTGAAGGACAGATAAAAAAACAGTATCAAAATACCAATAATAATAATAATGCTCATCCAAAACCTACCCATGATCAAATTAAAAAATGCTGTGAACTGCTTGATATCTTACAGCCCAAATTCAAAAATAAGGATGTATTTCCAACTCTTTTAAAATGGTCTATTGTTGCTCCTTTTAACTATGTACTAAAGCAAGTACATAAAAAATGGATGCGGTGGCTATATCCTTATGGATGGTCTAATACAGGGAAATCAACACTAGGTGATATGTGCTGCTGTATATGGAATCGCTATCAGGATAAAGATTCAATATTGTCTTTTACTGCAGTAGATACAAAAGCTAGACTAGGAGAGGCATTGAGTAAGAGTACATATCCTATTGTGATAAATGAGGTGGCACAGCTAAATGATGAGAATAGAAATAGAGACATGGTAGAAATGATTAAAACTGCAGTAACTGATCTTAATGCTAGAAAAAAGTTTGTAAATAAAACTACCTACACCGATATACCTTCATTTTCTCCATGTATTTTAACAAGTAATTCAAGTCCTCCATCTGATACAGGTTTTAGACGTAGAATAATTCCAATTGTTTTTACAGAAAATGATCAGTATTCTGAAGGTGAGATGAAAGACTTCAAAGAATTATTTGATCAACGAGTAAAACATGAATTACGATATCTTGGAGATTTTACAGTAAACTATATCATGGAACATCAAGAGCTTTTACTTGATGGTAAAAAAGATTGGAAGGAAATTGCAGAAATAATACTAACAGAAATGTACAAATCTGTACAAAGAGAATCTGCCTGAATGGATAAAATACTTTGTAAAGGAAAACCAGATGGCAGACAGTAAAGAAGATATTGATCTTTTATTTCGAAATTTTCTAATTGAGAAGGTAAATGAAACATATAATAAATTCCAGAGAAGTATAGAGAAAGATAATGATATTCCAAATCTTCCTTTTTCAAGTAGATTAAATTTTTGTTTAGATAATAAATTGATACCATTCTTAAATTCTGTTAACACTAGCAATAAAGATAATTATAAAGAGACATTAATATTAATAACATCTGATCTTGTACATGAATTAAAAAAGAAGATACCACAAATTTCTAGTCTAAATGAAGTAGCTGCAATAATTGAGGGATTTGAATATGGACAAAAGAGAATTAATGGAAAAAATATTAGAACAGTATATGGAACAAAAAAGCAATTGTTGGATTTTCTTTGGATGGAATGATGATAGCGATGATAATAATGATCACATATGCAGCAGATGCAGCGCATGCAGCGCTACCTATAACATATGACATATTTTTTTATTATAAACTAAATGAAATAAAATATTATTTAAAACAGATATTTATAAAGGAGTAAAAAAATAAAATGGTTAAACTAAAATACAAATCTTTAGTAACTAAAGAAACTATAGATTATTATCTTTCTATAATAAAAGATGAAGATGAAAAGAAGGATTTTCTAAGTACAGTATCCAAATTTGATATAAGAATGTCTACCGAACCTGTAATAAAATGGCCAGAATTCTATTATAAAATATGGATACTTAAAAGAGTACAAAGAAAAGAACACATATAAAAGAATATTATCCATTAAAATTAATGGGACTCAATAATTGTGATCTATTACATAATACAATTGGATAAAATTATTTGTTTATCTATATAATGCAAAAATTAGAATAGATTTCTATCAAATATTTGATGTGAAATAGTCATAACTTAACAAGACCTAGCCAAATAATGATATAATTTTAAAAAAGTAGAAAAATATTTAATATGATTTTAATCAACTTTTTTGGCATCGAAAAATTATAGATTATGATAAAATATGAATTCAATATCTCCTGATTTGTATCTTAAAATATGATTACAAAGTACAACGATTTAACTTTGATTTTTAGGCTTTAACATGACTCTGAATCTACCCTCACCTTTTGCACTAAGTACTAGTCTTGCTATTCCATTACTTTCAACTATCTCTACTTATCCAAACTTCAATAGATTCAACTTGATAGTTTCTAAACCACTCAGTCAATTCATCTATACTTGTGGAAAAATAATTCATTAGTTTCTGACTTGGGCCTTTACTGATGTATTCATCGTCATTATCATCATCATCTATAGATTCTACTTTAGGAAATGCTAACTCTATTTTTTTATTTTTTCTGGAAATGTTTTCAAAAATATTCTATTTATTCATAATAATAGAATAAAAGACAAGAGAGGAAAGATTCATGGAAATTCTTTGTTAATTAGTAACTGAAATATTCAGAAATAAGAGCGAAATTATTTTATTGGTATTTTAAAATTAATTATTTCTTAATCTTGTTTTCCTTTAAGTCGTCAATATCATCGCATAAATATTCTATCCCTTTTAAAATGCTCCTTATCTCTTCGGTATTGATTTCTTCATTATATATATCCAGTTCAGCTTCCAAGTCCTGTAAATTGTAGTTAAAATACTCTAAAGTCTCATCTATTAATTCCTCATCGATCTTCTTTAATTCTTCAATATTATAAAGATCTCCATGTCTCCTATTTTTGGTGTGTACAAGTCTCCATAGAACATCTTCATAACTTTCTCCCTTTGTACCTAAATCCTTCAATGTATTGCGTAGGTCTTCAGATATCTGAATAGTTGACTTTTTCTCCAAATCTTCATTTTCTATTACACATATCTCTATTATATTTATGCTTCCTTATAAATATTATGTAGTTATATAGTAACATATAACATAACGTAATCATTATTTAATAGATATAAGTAATAACATATTACAAAATATGAAACAAATTGTTTCTAGAATAATAAATAAAGAGGAACGGGTAAAACGTGAGTGTAAGGGTCGGAGACTTGCAATCTCACGCTCTGTTTACAGACTGGCTAATACCGACGTGTTTTATGTGCAATAAAGTACGGCACCCAGCAGATATTATTACGTGAAAGATACAAATTGTTGCTGCTATTACTGTTGATAATGAAAAGTAATATTATTTCTTCTATTTTGGTAACGTAGTGAATATAATAAATATCACTCGATTTATGAAGATCATTAATTCGACTAATTTTATAACTAAAAATTCTACATTAAACTATCTTAAATAATTTTTTTATTAAAGTAAAAATATAAAAGTTTAAACTGCATATATATAAATGCAATAATTGACCATAAATAAGCAAAATTTTGATAATAATTTTAATACTAATAACAACAACAAAATCAAAATTCCTTATTGAAGAAAGAAGACGTATGGTTGCTAGGTTATGGGCTCAAGCCAAAACAGAAACTGAGATTGCTCGAGAATTACATTGTAATGTTTCTACTATTTGTAGAGATATCAAATTTCTAAAAAAGTTATCTCAACAGTTTGTATTTGATTTAGCCAAAGATCTAGGATTTTATTACAAGAGTTGCATTGATACAATGGATCTAATCCAACAAAAAAGCTGGAACATTTTTAATAGATCTCTTGCGCAGTTACATTAGATCTACATCTCATTCTTAATTCTGATATATCCAGTTACGGTGATACACTATTCTTCATTATCCTGTAATTCACAAGACCAGATACAATATCTGAAATATGGTTATATCTTTTCAGTCTGTTCCTATATTTAGTACCCATAATACAAAATTTCTTTATCCTGCAGATAGTATGCTCTATTATTACTCGCTGTCTGGAATGATTTTTGTTATACTCTATTTGTTCCTCAGTTAGTTCCATATTTCTTTTCTTCTTCTTTACAGGTAGACTATACTTTACAGTAGGAAAGTCTTTTTCACATCCTAGATATCCTAAATCAAGAACATTTTCTACCTGTAATGGTGTTATTGGTTGTTCATCCTTGTAAACGGTATAGTCATGCTGTCTTCCTTTTTTGTGATGATTTGATTTATACAGTATTTTTCCTTCTTTATTTACCATCAGTTGTGTCTTTACAGTATGTCTTTTCTTCTTGCCTGAATAGTAATCTTTTTTTCTCTTCTTGTCTTTTGGTCTTTGTATCTCCTGTTCTGTTATATCTATAAATGCCTTGAATTCAGGAAAGTACTTTTCTACTTCTTGTACAGTTCTTAATCTTCTGGTAATATTGTACAATTTTTGAGGTAATGGAATACATCTTTTAACTAGTGGTTCTATGTGTCTTATATCTCTGTACACGTTACTCTGGTCCAGATCAAATAGAAATCCCGATAATGTATGTGTTATGTACAGTCTGTAGTATACAAGTAACATGAGAAATCTGTCTTGTACTGTCAGTTTGAAATGATTTCCTGCACCTACTTTTCTTGTCCTTTTTCTTTTAGATAGACGTTTTATCTCGTATTGTGGATATCTAGATTCTACCTCCTTGTAAATTGAATCAAATTCTGATAGTTCCAGTCCAGTAAATGACTTGAATAATGATGGTTTTCTGGATAATCTGGCATAATTTAGCAAATCTACGAAATAACTGCTAAAAAAGAGGAATATAGCTGTAATCTTGTCTATTGCACAAGAGATCTAATGATGATCGCATCTCTCAAAAGGATAAACTATTAGCATTAAAAATAATTAAAGAAAGCTGTGAATCTAAATTCTCATTGATAGAAAAAGGCCCATCTGTTATGGCTATAAACTCATTACAGGAAAGGGTTGAAAAAATTGAATCAAATAAGGAATTTAGATAAAACTATTAAGGAATTATCAAATAGACTAGATGATGTTGTTTATCCATATTCTTCTTATTCATCTACTATTAATCATCAAAATAGCAATGATGGAATAAATTTTTGGAAAGGTAAAAAAATAATATCAGCAAAGAAATGGAATGAAATTTATGAAAAAAATTCCACCTATACAGATAACTACAGAATTATTCTAGTATCAAGAAAACCATTACAATACTTTCCAGATGATTACAATAGTTCAATATCTGTATCAGAAGTTAGAGAAGATGAAAAGTTAAAGGAAGAGATTCAAAATTGGAATACTGATTATTATGAGTTACTGGAATACAGAAAGAATCCAACATTGGGAAGAAACAAATGTAGTGGATGTATATTTTCAACTGATTTAGATGACCCACTTTTTGTTGGAATAGGAAAAGTAATTGCTAGAATTGTAAGCAATCAATGTAACAATAATAATAATCTTAATTCTATTAGCGATATCAATAATGATTTTTTGATTTTATATCCATGCAAAGTCATGAACTTCTTTCAATGTCCTTTTGAAAGTACTAATAATAATCAATATCCTTATACAAAAGAAAAATTATTTGTTTTACAAATAGTAGCATTTGCAATTGAACAAGCTATTTCTATATTTCTTGAAACTACAAAAAATAATGAAATAATATATGAAGTAGATTTTGAAAATGACAGAGTTCAAGAGATCCATACCAATTACAATGGAGAACCATATAGTTGGGGATGGAATGACCTCAATGTAAAAGAACATCTTTCAAAGGTTAAACCAATTTCCTCTACTATTCAAATAATAAATGAACAGGATATCTATAACATTTTAACGAATAGAGAAAAATTAGAATATTTGTTACAAGAATATGAAAAAAAGAATAATCACGAATTAGATAAAGAAGAAGAAGAAAAACAAGTTTGCTGTAACCAAAATACCCTTTGTGTGAATAGTAATAAAGAAAAATTAAGTTATAACATCCTGCTAATTGGAAGTAACCAATCTCAAGCTAATAAAGGTGAAGATAAAGATCATAATATTGATTACTTACACAAGGAGGAAAATAGTGACAGCAAAATAAAAGAACAATTAGGAAAAAGTGATAAAGAACAACAAAAAATACTAGTAAGCAACGAAATAATAGACAGAATATTATTGACTTTATTATATATAATAAAGACTCAATTAGAATTGAAGATTTGAAGATTTATGAACCAATCTATAATTGCTATAGAGAGAAAGGGAACTGTATTATTTGCAATAGCTTATCCAATATCCTTTGTACAAATTGTTGTAATAACCATAAAGAGATTTGGTTATGTATTAACCACTGGCAACAACATAAAATAGAAAAACACGAATAAATATGATAGATTATAAAATATCTACATATAAACTAAAATTAGAATTGAGAATCTTAATGATATTATATTTATTAACAAAATAATAAATGTTATTGAAATGTGACAAAACATTAACAAAATTATTACAATAAATAAAATCTGAAGCTATAATATTATATATCCTAATTCGGATGGTTATTATTATTTATTACTATTTTTTTAGAATAAATCGATAATAACCGAATTATATAAATATAAGGTTTATGTAACCATAAAATAATGAGTGAACTAAAATACCCATCTTTGGTAACTAAAGAAAATATAGACTATCGTCTTTCTAAATTAAAAGATGAAGATGAAAAGAAAGATTTTATGAATGTATTATCAAAAATAGATATAAAAATAGATACTAAACCAGTCATAGAAGGAAATGAAATTTGTTATAATATATGGATACGAGAAAGAAACACAAAGCGAAGAAAACATTTTCAACTATGTAGATTAGAATTTTTAAAAAGAGAAAAAATGGAAACGATACCAAATCTTATAGATATACTTAATGAGCTAAGAAGATGGTTAGATTTGCCAGATGATTGTAGAGAGAGCTATGAAATATTACCTAAAGAATCAGCAAATAAATATAGTATGTTACCTATAGATTGGAAAAGACTTTTTTCCTGATTCATAAACAACTATATCAAAAAAAATTTTCTTCTTTTAAAATAATTAATAATTATTGATGCAAAATATAGAAATAAGGGAATTAAATATTTCTATACCTTCTATACATAATTGTATATTAACATAATCATTAAAGCCATCATACTAATTATTAATCTAGATCATTCTACAATTAAAATATATTAATAATTATTGCCTTTTATTTCAAATCTTGAATTAAAAAGTCACATTTAATTTTATCTAATAAAATCAAATTTAAATTTATAATAGTCAAATCAACTATAGGTCATACTAAACTCTAAGCTTTGGATTTTAGTTATTGAACCCATTTAGTTAATAGGACCAAGCAGATATGAACCTGTCGAAATAATAAGATTTAAGAATCAAATTTATTATTCAGATTTTTTTGTATTTTTATAATTATTTTACACATAATTTCAAGTCTCAACAACATAATAACTTTGAACCTAGCCAATATATGGAGAAATTAAATATACAAAAAGATTTTTGAGTTATTTAAACCATATTATCTATAACCTGCTTCGTATTATAAATAAAGATCAAAGTCTATAGCATCCTCACTATTCAAGATAATTTACAAGAAATTTCCTTTAAATGCTATTTCTTTTCTTCACTCTGTTCATGTCTTTGAAAGATTTTCTTTACCTTTTCCTTTACCTTCTTTTTTCCAGCTTCTACATTAACGGTTCCAGTTGTAATCATCTGTATTCCTATAATTATCAAATCTACTGCTATTAATTTACTAATAAATAATTTACCCCAGAAAGGAATGATATTAATGCCAACAGAAATTATTATGGCTAATATTCCTACTGCTATAGTAAATCCTCTAACCAATCGCTTGTCAGATTTATTGGTCAATCCATCAGCTATACGTGAAAATCCATCTACCATCAATGAAAATCCCAAAATTAATAAAAGTACTCTAGCAGCTGCTATAGGATATGTCAATGCCAATCCTGCTAGAATAATAGTCAATACTCCTAATCCTACAGTAAAGAATCGTAATTTGTGAGCAATAAACAATCCAGTAATAGTTTTTTCAAATCCTGTAATAACTAAAATTATAGCTATTAAAATGAGCAAAATCGTTAGACCCGAATTTGTTATTGCCACAATTGCAAGTATGATAGCTAAAACACCAAGTACAATTTGAGCTGCTCTCACCCATTTTGGAGATTTATTCATAGTTATCTCTATTAAAGACCTTTATTTAGTAGAGTTGTACATTTCCAATAATTAATACATTCTGTTCAGAATTAACTAATGAAGCAGCTACATTATATTATACAAAATTCAAGTTATTAATATTCCATTTATTCATACACAAGTAAATCTGAAACCATTGAAAATATATACAAGTATTTAATTTGTAACAATATGAATTTAGAT
>CAWIYT010000167.1:0-65597 GCA_963840085.1 uncultured Nitrososphaerales archaeon | reverse complement strand
AGTCCTAATTATAGGTTTTAATGATGAGATATTCATCTCTTCATTAACATAATTTATGTTATTAATTTTTGAATCAACAATAAGTTGATCAATACTTCTAATAGATTGTAATTTTTTCATTATGGTAAATCTAGCAAATGGATGTACTTCAATAGGAATAGGTATATTGAATTTAGTTACAAATTTATTTGAATCTGCTAAAATAATCTTTTCCTTTGCTGCATACATTATGATTTTTTCTTTCAACAGTGCCCCTCCTCCTCCTTTGATCATATTTAAATTTGAATCAATCTGATCTGCTCCATCTATTACCAAGTCAATATCATTTATTTTACTCTCATCAGTAAACTCTAAACCTGCCATTTCACCAATTATTTTTATTTGTATTGAAGTAGGAATAAATTTAAAATTCTCTTTGTTAGGAAGATCAGAGATTTTTTTTATTAATTCAGCAACAGTACTGCCACTTCCTAGTCCTATAATTATATTCTTTTTTTTTTCACTATTTACTTCACTTGATAGTTTTAAAAAATAGTTTTCTATAATGTTTGTGATCATTGGACTAAGGTGTTCCCTATTACTATTTTTTTGCATTATCAAGATTCGCAATTTAGGAGAGATATATACGTTTTATTCATTTTGTTTATATTTTTCCCTCAAAGATTCTACCAAAAAAAAAAAATTTAGAATTATTTTACTTTTCGATGTCTATAGAATACTATAAAAAATTATTTTGCTAAAATTTAGATTTTATTATTTAGAATTATTCTAATTGCAAAAGCATTAGAATCATTACAAATTAATTCTAAAAAATAGGATATAATATTCTAGTGTAATATTACTATATCTTTTATATATATATTTGTAAATTATAAAATTTTATTTTTTTTTATTTTTTAATTTAGAATATTACTAAGTGAATCTTTTCTTTTTGTATTAGTATCACAAGTTTTATTCTCAATTTCTTTTTCTTTGTTGCTTTTAGAAAAAATGAATCCTAATGGAAATTTAAATTTCATAGACTTGTCATTGCTTAAAGATTGTTTGTCCTTGCTCTGAGTTTTAACTATATCCTTCTCAAAATCTTTAGCATCAACCAAATAGTCAAATTTTAATTCACTATAATTTAATATATTAGATAATGGACTACTACTTTTGTTATTGTTATAGTTACTTTTAACTTGATTATCATTTATAAAAGAATTTCCTATTTTTATTTTATTTCTACTTTCATCATTATTTTTTATTTCTTCTTTTATAGTTCCAACTTTATCCAGTCTATTTAATGCTGCTAATACTTGATCTTTTAAATCAATAATTTTTTTTCTTTCAGCCTCAATAACACTCTCTTTTTTAATGTTGATATTATTATTTTTATAATTTATTACTTTTCTTGACTTAAGGTTTGCATCAATAGTTTCTTCAATATCAAAGGGATAATTTAGATTATTTAAATTATTATTTATATTGCTATTTTTTTTATTCTGGTTTTTTGTTTCTTGAATTTTAGATTTAGTTTCTATTTTAAAGTTAATTTCTTTTATCTTTTCATCAATATCTGAAATTTTATTATCTAATAGAGAAGCTAAATCATTTCTTAGATCTATTAACCTGGTAACGTCAATTTCAGATTGAATTTTCTGCATTTTTTCATTTAATTTTTTTAACTGATCATTATACTTTAGTAAAAGGCGATCTTTTTCAAATATATCAATCGATTTATTTTTTGATGCAAGCAGGATATTCTCTATGGCATGGGATGCAAGATCTTTCTCAAATTGATATATCTTTATCTCATCTTCCAATAACTGAAAATTTCTTTTTAGTATATTTGGTTTGGCTATTTTTTGCTCCTTTTCCTCTTTTTCTTCTTCTTTAACCTTAGAATTTTGTGACTGATTTTTATCCTTATTTTCTACTTTATAAGATAAAGAAAAAATTCTATTGGAGTATAATCCAAAAACAATTCCTCCAATTAAAGCTAGGCCTGCTGCTATCAATAAAAAAGAGTTATAATCAATCATTTTAATTCTAAAATATATTTATATATACTAATAAATTAATATTTTTTAATAAATATAAAGAATAGAAATATAATTTTTAAGCAAAGAAATTATTATTATTATTAGGTCAGTCAGCTTATTGAGATAATCTCGTCAGTAATTCATTTACTTATTACATCACTTGTCTTTTAATCCAATTATACTTTCTCATTTTTGGATCGGGATATCCACATTTGGAACATTCTTTTCCACGCTTATGAAATGAATTATGGCCACATCTTCGACATCTTATATGCACTTTCTTCCTTGTATATTTGCCCATTGAAGTTGTTCCTTTTGTCATTTTACCTTATCAAACTCCTCCTCTCTTTTCTTTATCTTTCTCCATTTTTTACTTTCACATTGGGGGTGGTGGAGATATTATAACTACGTTATCTCCTCTTACTACAATAGTTCCTAAATCTGAAGATTTACCTTCTACTATTTCTACTGAATCATCGAGTAACAAGTTCATGTGTTGATCAAAACCATGAAGAATTCCTCTAATAACTTTTCCACCTTTTAATTTTATCAATACAATTTTTCCAAAACTTTCGTCCAAAACCTTTACGGCCATATCAACTGACAATACTAAATCTACCTTTTACTATCAAATGAATATTAGTTATATATTAAAATTTCATTCAAAGTCATTATTTTTGATTAATAGATATGAGTGTGTGTATTCCTTTCTAAAAAGTAAATGAACTAGAAAAATGAGCTAGCCTAGTATTAATTAAATTTTTTAAATTCTATTATGGTTTCTACAATTTTCTGAGTTAAATTTTCCAATAATGATCGTCCTTTTATTATAGATGCTTTTGTAGGATCACCCCATACTCCATTTCCTGTTATTTTAGGGAAAGATCCTGAATTAGTAGTAAGACTAGTATATGCTATTCTAGAACCTGCAATCTCTTTTGTATTTGCTCTTGCCATTTTCATTTTTACCAACTTTGTATTTATTGCTAATACAAGAGATGTTTCGATTTCTCCAGCATGATCAAAATCTTCCATTAAACTCCAGTAATTGATAAAATTTATTTTTGCATTTGAAGGAATTTTATCAGAAACATTTTGAGAAATATAATACAAACATCCCATATTTCCATGATGACCATTTAATAAGATTATATTTTTCATTCCATATTTTACAAGCGATAAACAAATTTCACTAATAAAATTGGAATAAGTCTGATGAGATAATGAAATATTGAATAAAGGTTGATGTTCAAAGGAAATGCCAAAAGTTATTGTAGGAAGATATAAACATTGAAATTTTTCCGAGACCTTTTTTGCTAAATGCTCTATTATGATCGAATCAGTTGATACTGGAAGATGATCACCATGCTGTTCTAAAGAACCTATAGGAATTATAACTTGATCTGATTTTTTTCTCCATTTTTCGATGTCTAGATTTGATAATCTGTAAATGTTGTTATTCATTTTCTAACAATATCTCTGTATATCTTTCTATCGTTAGTCTTTTTTTATCTTTGTTCTGATGATCTTTATTTTATTATTATGTTTGTTTCCTTTTTTTTATAAAAAATAGAATGAATTCATTATTTTACTATATCTTATTTTTTTTATTTTTACTTATTTATTTACTTTATTCTATTTTATTCTATTTTATTTTATTTTATTTTTTTAACATGAACCTTTCCCCAGTAAACTTCCAATTTGCCTTCCAAAGCTAATTTTATGGCTTCAAGCAAGGTAGAACTTTCTAGTTTTCTTCCTTTATTTTTAATGGAGTCAATATTGTCGCTTTCTAGAACATTAAAAGATTTTTGACATATAATTGGACCTTGATCCAACTCTTCAGTTACAAAATGAGCTGTACAACCTACAATTTTTGCTCCTCTTTCGTATGCTTGAACATAAGCATATGCACCAGGAAAAGCTGGCAATAACGATGGATGAATATTTATCATTTTATTAGGATATCTCCAAACAAAATTAGGAGTCAGAATTCTCATATATCGAGCCAAAATGACCATGTCTACATTATATTCTTCAAATAATTTCAAAATTTGTCTTTCTGTTTCTGTTTGATCTTTATGATCAATCAAATAGAATGGGATATTATATTTTTCAGCTATTGGTTTTAAGCTATTCGAGCTTCCAATTATAAGTGGGATTTTTGTTTTAAGTTCCTTTTTGTTATATGAGTCAAGTATTTTTAATAGACAATGATCTTCATTACTTACAAGAATAGCAATATTTGTTAATCTATTTGGCTCTTGATAATGAACTTTGATTTCCATTTTTAAAGTCTTGGCAAGTGCTTGAAGTCCCTCATCTAATTTCTCCTTTATTATATTATTAAATGAAGCTTCTAGTTGCATACCAAAAAGGCCCTTTATTACATTTTGATTTATTTTTTCGATATTCCCATGATTCTTAAAGATAAAGTTTGTAATTTCTGCAACTACTCCTTTTCTATCTTTTCCTATGACCGTTATTTCAATTAAAGTTTTTTTGCTATCGTGAATCTTATTTGATGACTTCAATTCTGTTCTATAATTCTTTTTATTTTTGATATTTGATGTTTTGTTGGTGTGTGTGTATGTGTTTTTTTATTATGATAACATACTTTCAATTATTCTTGTATATTCTCTTACTTTTGAATCCAACAATGTTTGTGAAATTGATTCTCCATACATTCTTATCAATGGTTCAGTTCCACTTGGCCTAATCATTATCCACGATTCATCGTCAAGCCACATTTTAGCGCCATCTAAATTCTCAATCTTTTTTGGAGATCCATGCTCTGAACACTTGGTAACAATCTTATTCAGCTATCTCCCTCGAAGGACATTTAAATTTGGTTTTGAATTGAGCTATTTTTTTTAGTGATGAGATGATATCAGAAAATGAATTATTCCTTTTATCGGTATATGTAAAATTTGTAAGCATATCTAATACAAGTCCTGTAGTCATTGCGCCATCTCTGACTTGATTAAGTTTTCCATACATAAATCCTCCATTTTCTTCTAAACCAATAAGCGAATTTCTTTTGATCATCTCTCGTGAGACTTCCACACTTCCTACTTTTGTATATATTACATTTGAATTTCCTTCCTTAGCAACAAGTTGAACATTCAAAGTTGTATTAATGGGGCAAACAATCTCTGCTCCTCTGTCTTTACCATTAATTAGATACTTTATAAGAGCAGCAGCAGTTTTGTCGCCCGGATGAATAATCCCTTTTTCATCACAGAATATACTTCTATCTCCATCTCCGTCATAAGCAACGCCAAAATCCGCATTCAAATCTTTCACCATGTTTGATAATATAGTTAAATTTTCTACAGTCGGTTCTGGACCTCGACCTGGAAAATCTCCATCAATGTTGCTATTTATTGTAAAAACTTGACAGCCTAATTTCTTTAACAAATAGGGTGCAACTAAAGACTGAACACCGTTTCCTAAATCCATTACCACTTTAAAGGATTTAGACTTTATTTTTTCAACATCTATTAGAGATAAGACCCTGTCAATGTAATCATTTATAATATTTTCATCTGAAATAGTCTTATTTGTTCCATCTATTTTCGCAAATTTCCTGCTATAAAAAATCTCTTCTACTTTCATTTCTTCTTCTCTTGAAATTTCTACTCCATCACTAGCAGAGGGTTTAATTCCATTGTATTCGGGAGGATTGTGAGAAGCTGTAATCATTATTCCGCCTTTGCATTTTTTATATTTAGCAGCGAATTGTAAACAAGGAGTTGGTAGTTGACCTGCCATGATTACATCTAATCCACCAGAATTTAATACAGCTGATACAATATTTGATAAGAGGGGACTTGAATTTCTACCATCATATCCTACAACAATAGGTCCATTCTTAAAATATGTTGCTAATGCATATGTTAAGTCTATTACTAGCGGAAAAGTTAACTCTTTTCCATATATTCCTCTAACACCATTAGTCCCAAATAGCCGTTTATTAGGTTCTCTTTCTTCCACTTTGAATATCAATAATCCTTAATTTAAGAATAGATAAATTTGGCTGTTATAAATTGTATTTCTAGTAAGTGCGGGGGTTGCCAAGCCTGGCCAACGGCGCAGGTCTGCCATTTAATCTATCTGTATGTAGATAAAGGCAGTGCGATGCTTAGAAAGAAAGAATTAATAAAAATAGATTGGTCAGCTAGGACTGGCTTTCCTATAACCCTGTTCCTCAGGGATTCGTGGGTTCAAATCCCACCTCCCGCATTACAAAAGTTAAAGATGTAAAATTTCATTAAATAATAGAAGGTAAAATCATTTTATTTTATTTTATTTTATTTTATTTTATTTTATTTTATTTTATTTTATTTTATTTTATTTTATTTTATTTTATTTTATTTTATTTTATTTTATTTTATTTTATTTTATTTTATTTTATTTTATTTTATTTTATTTTATTTTATTTTATTTTATTTTATTTTATTTTATTTTATTTTATTTTATTTTATTTTATTTTATTTTATTTTATTTTATTTTATTTTATTTTATTTTATTTTATTTTATTTTATTTTATTTTATTTTATTTTATTTTATTTTATTTTATTTTATTTTATTTTATTTTATTTTATTTATTTACCTCAAAAAAAGTTTTTATTTTTAGAGAATTTGAGATTAACAACTTAAAAAAATTATAGCAAAGGTAACAAATGATACAAGAACTAGAATAACAGTTTTTTCTAATGGTGAAATAGAGAAAATTTCAAGAAGAATATGCAAAAAAATTTAATTTCATTTGTTTTAACAAATGCCATTATTCTTTTAATCGTATCCATTGGCGGACATCATATATATATATAAAAAATAAAAATAAAAATAAAAATAAAAATATAAATTTTAAGAATTAAAAATCCAAATCTAAAAAATTAAAATATTACTTTTATTTATTTAAAAAAAGTTATTGCAAGTAAAACATTATCATTAGATTTCTTGTGCAATAGACAAGATTACAGCTATATTCCTCTTTTTTAGCAGTTATTTCGTAGATTTGCTAAATTATGCCAGATTATCCAGAAAACCATCATTATTCAAGTCATTTACTGGACTGGAACTATCAGAATTTGATTCAATTTACAAGGAGGTAGAATCTAGATATCCACAATACGAGATAAAACGTCTATCTAAAAGAAAAAGGACAAGAAAAGTAGGTGCAGGAAATCATTTCAAACTGACAGTACAAGACAGATTTCTCATGTTACTTGTATACTACAGACTGTACATAACACATACATTATCGGGATTTCTATTTGATCTGGACCAGAGTAACGTGTACAGAGATATAAGACACATAGAACCACTAGTTAAAAGATGTATTCCATTACCTCAAAAATTGTACAATATTACCAGAAGATTAAGAACTGTACAAGAAGTAGAAAAGTACTTTCCTGAATTCAAGGCATTTATAGATATAACAGAACAGGAGATACAAAGACCAAAAGACAAGAAGAGAAAAAAAGATTACTATTCAGGCAAGAAGAAAAGACATACTGTAAAGACACAACTGATGGTAAATAAAGAAGGAAAAATACTGTATAAATCAAATCATCACAAAAAAGGAAGACAGCATGACTATACCGTTTACAAGGATGAACAACCAATAACACCATTACAGGTAGAAAATGTTCTTGATTTAGGATATCTAGGATGTGAAAAAGACTTTCCTACTGTAAAGTATAGTCTACCTGTAAAGAAGAAGAAAAGAAATATGGAACTAACTGAGGAACAAATAGAGTATAACAAAAATCATTCCAGACAGCGAGTAATAATAGAGCATACTATCTGCAGGATAAAGAAATTTTGTATTATGGGTACTAAATATAGGAACAGACTGAAAAGATATAACCATATTTCAGATATTGTATCTGGTCTTGTGAATTACAGGATAATGAAGAATAGTGTATCACCGTAACTGGATATATCAGAATTAAGAATGAGATGTAGATCTAATGTAACTGCGCAAGAGATCTATTGAATTTAAAATTAATTTGGATAGTTTAATTCATTTGTTAGAAAAAAAGTATTTTAATTCATCATAAACGTTGTTTTCTCTATTATAGTATACATACATACACACACTAGCAATAATCCTCTCTCTATATTACATCTATATCTTGTAAAATTGTTTTTTAAATTTATAAGCATTGATTTGTTTCTTTATGGGTATAAAAATGGCTTTGACAATAATCATTTCCACAATCATAACAATGCCAACCTGATAATGTATAACATATCATACATTTTCCGACAGGTTTGTTATAGTCAAAGTTTTTATTTTTAGATTTTTGCGATGCTTTAGAATTGCTGGCCGTATTACGCTTAATTTGTGCTTTCATTATAGTCTACTACCTTAATTGAAATAAAACCTCACTCGCATTCAAGCTCTTACCATTCCATACTATACACGTATGTGATTTTTGACACTAGTTTGTTGTTATTTATGCTATTTATGATTGTCCTTTTCAAACTCTGTAATTATTATTTTATATAATTATTTAAGGTTAACCCCTCAAATATAAATAAATAAATAAATAATAATTAAATAATAAACCAAATGAAAAACCATTTATATTTTATCATAATCAAGTTAATCGGCTACAAAGTCTAAATTATTTGTATGAACAATATTTCAATTATCTTTTGAAAGATGATTGTTTTTATCTGTGGAAAAGTTTGAAAAGTTAAAAAATATATTTCCGATTTTTTTCTGTTATGTCAAGTTTATTTTCTATTATTTCTAGTTAGAAAAAATTAGTATTTATTTATTCCAATTCTTTAAAAAAATTTAATTTATATCGATTTTCATCGAAATTGTAAAAATTCTCCCATGGAGGTAACATTTTAATAGTCTTTATTTTGTAAAGAGATAGATGATCCCAAAGGGTGATATTAAATAATGAGTAAACCATATTATGTTAAATTTGAAGTACCACAAGATTTGGTAAGTGCAATTTATGAAGCAGTGAGAATAGCAAAAGATAGTGGCAAAATAAAAAAAGGAACAAATGAAACAACCAAAGCAGTCGAACGCGGAGTTAGTAAATTAGCAATTATTGCAGAAGATGTAGAACCTCCAGAAGTAGTTGCCCATCTTCCAATTATATGTGAAGAAAGAAATGCTGCCTATGTCTTTGTTCCCAGTAAACAACAATTAGGAGAAGCAATGGGAATAAGTGTTGGTTCTGCAGCTGCTACTATTATTGATGCAGGTGAGTCACAACATATTTTAGATGAAATAATAAATTCAACAAAAAATAAAAATAAAAAATCTCCTCCAAGCCCAGAATAAAAATTAGGTGTTATGATTCATGAGTAAAACAATAGAAGAAAAAGTAGTACCGGCTGAAGTGATTCAGATCGTGGGTAGAACTGGTATTGCAGGAGAAGTAATTCAAGTAAGAGTCAGAGTTTTAGAAGGAAAAGATAAAGGAAGAATTTTAACTAGAAATGTGAAGGGCTCTGTTAGAATGAATGACGTCTTAATGCTTCGTGAAACAGAAAGAGAAGCAAGAAAAATAAAGTAATCAAAAATATACATATATAAACAGAGAAAATAATGTAGGTTTAATTTAAAATGAGTAAAACAGCTACTTCGTTACGCAATTGCATTTTTTGTGGACAACATATTTCTTCTGCTCACGGAATCATGTTAGTTAAGAATGATGGATCTACTCAATGGACTTGTTCAAACAAATGCAAAAAAAATCATAGACAATTAAAAAGAGATCCTAGAAAGATGAAATGGACTAACAAATACGTTAAAGGTGGAATTAAGATCTCTAAATCCTAAAAAAAATAGAATGTTGATACCGAGAAAGAGAGAGATATGAATGAGCAAACACTAATAGTTATAAAACCAGATGCTTTTGAACGCAAATTGACAGGTCAAATTTTGTCACGATTCGAAAAAAAAGGATTTCTTATTAAAGAACTAAAATCATATTTTTTTACAAAAGAAAAGGCAGAAGAATTCTATTCTGTACATAAAAGTAAATCTTTTTTTACTGAACTTGTTTCTTTTATTTCATCATCTAAAGTTGTTGCCTGTATTTTAGAAGGAGAAAATGCAATTAATACTGTACGACTATTGATTGGTTCAACTCAATCATTTGATGCTCAACCAGGTACAATTAGAGGGGATTATGGTCTAGGTATTACAAATAATATTATACATGCTTCAGATTCATATGAAAGCTTCATAAAAGAGTCTAAAGTGATTTTTAAGTAGTATCCACGTGACATTAAGACAACCAGTAGTAGTTGTATTGGGTCATGTAGACTCTGGAAAAACATCTTTATTAGATAAGATTAGGGGTACAGGAGTACAAGCTCGCGAGGCTGGAGGTATTACTCAGCATATTGGAGCAAGCTTTTTTCCGATTGAAACAATCAAAAAAATTACAGGGCGTTTATATGAACGTCTTACTAAAACAGATGAGCAAATTCCTGGATTATTATTTATTGATACTCCTGGTCATGAAGTTTTTGCCAATTTGAGAAGCAGAGGGGGATCTGCAGCAGATATAGCTATAGTAGTTGCAGATGTAAACAAGGGTTTTGAGCCACAAACAATAGAAAGCATAGAGATACTAAAAAAAAGAAAAGTTCCATTTGTTGTAGCATTAAATAAAGTGGATATGCTTTCAGGATGGAAAGGAAAAAAGAAAGGCAATATAAATACAGATAAACAAAAGCAAAAAAATAAAACAACAACAACAGCAGCAGCAGCAGCAAATTTAACCTTTATAACTGAAGAAATAAAAAACCAGGATTCACATATTCTTACTCTTTTAGATGAAAAAATTTACACTGTAGTTGGCTCATTATCAAGAATGGGCTTTAATTCAGAAGCATTTTGGCGTATTAAAGAATTTGATAAAGAAATAGCTATAGTTCCGATTAGTGCTGTTTCAGGAGTTGGAATACCAGAATTAATGACAGTATTGGTAGGATTGGCACAACAATATATGAAAAAACGGTTAGAACGACATGATGACTATACTAGAGGTATTATCTTGGAAATTAAAGAAGAGCAAGGTCTTGGACCTTCTGCTAATATGATACTAATAGATGGTACTATAAAGCAAGGAGATACGATCATGGCTGCAAAAAGAGATGAAATAATAGTAACTAAAGTTAAAGCTTTATTACTTCCAAAACCTTTGGATGAAATGCGTGATCCTCGTGATAAATTCAGATCAGTGAATGAAGTAATCTCAGCAGCAGGCCTAAAAATAGTATCTCCTGATTTAGAGGGTGTATTAGCAGGAACTCCCTTGTATGTTGTAAGAAATAAAGAAGAAGAAAATAAAATTAGACATCTTATTGAATCAGAGGTCAAAGATACTTTTATAAATAATACTAATGCATTAGGTGTGATTCTTAGATGTGATACCGTAGGATCACTCGAAGCAATAATTGATATGTTGAAAAAAGAAAATATTCCTATACAAACTGCTGATATTGGCAATATAACAAGAAGAGATGTTTTGGCTTCATCTGCTGTTAAAGAGAAAGATAGATACCTTGGAGCAATATTAGGTTTCAATGTTAAAGTTTTGGATGATGCGAAAAAAGAATCAGCAGAACGAGAAGTGCAAATTTTCAATGAAAAAGTAATCTATAATTTAGTAAGAAACTATACTGATTGGATTCAATATCAGAAGGAACATGCTGATTCTCTTATATTCAATGAAATACCTCCAATATGTAAAATACAATTTTTAAAAGGATTTGTATTTAGAAGAAATGATCCTGCTGTTTTTGGTGCTGAAATACTGGTAGGAAAGCTTAGACAAAAAATTCATATCATAAATGAGAATGGGGCAAAGGTGGGAATCATTCATCAAATTCAAGATAAAGGAAAAAGCCTTGAAGAGGCTACAAAAGGTATGCAAGTTGCTGTATCTATAAGGGGTCCTACAATTGGAAGACAAATTAATGAAGGTGATATCTTTTATACTGATTTAAATAGCAGACAAGCAAAGTTATTAATTGAAAGATTTCTGCATAGGCTTAATGAGGAAGAAAAAAAAATATTTGATTTTATCTTGGAATCAAAAAGAAAATCTGATTCAGCATTTGGGTATATATAATATCATATAAAATTGAATCAAGTCTTTTTTTTGTAATGTTATGAAAATTGCTATTATTATATTATATCAATAGATTTTTAATTTAAAACCATTAATTTAGATAATACACAGAAAAATAACTATTATATATATAGAATAATATTTTACCAATAAAAAAAATAGATACTGCAAATGAAACAAAAAAAGGGTAATAACAATAGGTTAAAAGTATTATAATATTGAAAAAATATAAAACCTAATGTATTTTTTCAAGGATATTTTCTAATCCTTTTTCTCCGACAGCTCCTACAGCTCGTTCCATTGTCTCTCCCTTAAAAAATATAATAAAAGTAGGAATTGCATAAACATCATATTTTACAGCAATAGATTGATAGTCATCTACATTGAGCCTTCCAAAATTTATTTTATCAGAATATTTTTTTGCAAGCTTGTCAAATACTGGCAACATAAATTTACAAGGACCGCACCAAGTAGCCCAAAAGTCAACAAGGATAGGTTTATTTTGATTTATGGATTTTTCAAAATTTTCTTCTGAAAGTTCAATTATCAAATTATTCTTATTATTATTGTTGCTTTGAGTATTTTTATTTATCTTTAATTTAATCAATAGTTTATTAAAGACAAATATATGAGATTTTGGAAGAAGATATTTTAATTATTTTATAAATCTACTAAGAATCTTGTAGTATAATGACCATCATGGTTTCTTTTTATTTGCATTTCATGATATGTTATGGATTTTACCTCTACTTTATATTCATGTTTCTCTAAATTGATTATCTCTCCTTTTCCAATAGCTTCAAGTTTATAAATTGCATTATCTTTTGAGCCATACTCTTTACTATCTGCAAAATCGATATCCTCTGCTATTAGTTCCTTTTCTTCAGTAATTATCGTTTCTGTTTTTTTATTGTTATTTGTAATAGCTGTATATATTTTTGAAAATGATAATGAATCAAATTTTGTAATTATCATTCTATCAATATAAATTGCTAATATTATTTTCTCTATCCAATCATAAAGTAAACTTTTAAAATCATAACCTTCTGCAACGATCTTGATTGAAGCAGTTAAATCTACCTTGGAGATCTCAAACATGGCATTAACTAATCCAATAGCAGAATTCTCAAATAGTTCTTCTAAGGTATTTCCATAAGCTTCTACTATAAGATCACTCATATGATCTAGATATCTGAATTTCTCCTTCTCCTTTACTTCTCCTTCTACTTCTCCTTCTACTTCTCTTCTCCTTTCATCTTCAACTAAAAAGCTTACTATATTATAAAAATACTGAAAAAAGCGGAAAATCTAAATTCCAACATTTTTGAATTTTTATTGTGAAGTTAGAATTACCAAGAGGAATGCGAGATTTATCTATTGAAGATACATTATATTTAGAATACATTAGGACAAAATTTTATGAGACTATTTCTTATTATAATTTCCAAATCATTGAACCATCTCCTATTGAACTATTATCAACACTCGAAGCAAAAAGCGGTGAATCAATAATAAACGAGAATCTATAATTTCAAAGACAAAGGTGGACGTGATATTGCTTTACGTTATGACCTTACAATAGGTATAACTAGATATGCAGTATCAAAGAGGGAATTACGCATACCTATAAAATTGGCAAATTTTGGTGGTGTATTTCGATATGATGAACCACAAGCCGGTAGATACCGATATTTTCATCAATGGGATATAGAGATTTATGATAATTTCAACTCTGAAACCGAAGCAGAGGTTATCGAATTTGTTTCAAATTTTTTCAACAAGATAGGTCTTAAAACCATTATTGAAATAAGTGATAGAAGAATTATTGAAGAATATATTAAAGCAAAATATGATCTTGATGATGAAAATTCAGTTGGCGATATATTTAGAGCAATTGATAAAGTTTCAAAAAAAGGAATAAGACAGGTTTGCATAGAATATAAGGATATTCTTGATGCTACTATTCTTGAAGATCTTTTAGAAATTTGTTCTTTTAAGGGAGATATATCAGATCTTATTTCTCATGAAAAATTAAAGAATCTACAAAGTATCAGATACCTGCAAAATTTATTCACATCATTAGAATTGAGAAATATTAATAACAAAAGAGTAAACCTTGGAATAGTTCGAGGCTTAGACTATTATTCAGGAATTGTATTTGAGGTGTTTGATCAGATTTCCAATATTGGTTCTCTAGTAGGAGGAGGAAGATATGATAAACTACCTAAAATATTTGGCAGGTCTGATTTAGGAGCAGCGGGTGCAGCGGGTGGTGTAGAGAGAATAATTCTAGCTTTACAATATCATAATAAACTCCCACAAGAATATAGAAAACTTATTTACATTGCAAATAGCAGTGAATCAGTCAGAAGTCAATCTCTTTTAATTTTAAGTAATTTGAGAAAAAAGGGCTTTATTGTAGAATATGATTTGTCTAATAGATCTCTTAGAAAGCAACTTTACGACGCTTCATCCAAGAAGGTAATTTTGACTATAATTGTTGCTCCTGAAGAAATTTCAATGAACAAAGTAATTATTAGAAATATGAAAGATGGAAAAGAAATGGTTGAAAATATAGAAGATTTAGATAAAAAAATTTCTCAATTCCTATAGTCTTATCATCGCAATACTTTTCATTTTTATAATTCCACTATTTTTCTTTTGATATACATTTCGTATTATTAAGTCTGGTGGGTCATAACTAATATAGAGATCTCCTTCTTCTAAATCATTTGAATTATAATTAATCACAATATCTTTTTCATTTATACCATTGTCGCTTAGTTTTTTTTTTGCTTTATCTATTATTTCTTGATCTGATGTATTTGGAGCAAAAAATATTCTTTTAGAATATTCTATAACCATAATAAAATAAATCAGTTTAGTTACGTATAATAAATGTAAATACTGTTAAAGGATTACTTTTTTATTATTATTATTTTTAGTAATATACCTTTCTTTTACTTTTAGTTAGATGATCTAGTTCTAGTCTTTCATCATTTTTTAGAGAGAATTTTAATTCATTAAAACTCTAATTATAAAATATATTGTTGAGATTTTATCATCATCAATTAATCATAAAGTATATTTGTATTAACTGAATACTCGTTTTTGGGATACAATTAGTGACAGAATTAATTCAACATGATGTTATTATTATTGGATCAGGCCTAGCAGGCTTGAGAGCTGCAATTGCTGCAGCAGCATATGGAAAAAATAATATCAGTATTGGTGTATTTTCCAAAGTCCAAGTAATGCGTTCCCATTCTGTATGTGCAGAAGGAGGTACTGCTGCAGTTTTGTTTGAAGATGAAGGAGATAACCAAGAATCTCATATATATGATACAATAAAAGGAAGTGATTTTTTGGCCGATCAAGATGTGGCTGAAAAATTAGCAAGGAGCATTCCTCATGAAATTTATCAATTAAATCATTGGGGGATGCCTTGGTCTAGAAGAGAAGATGGCCGTATTGGGCAAAGAAAATTTGGTGGATATTCTTTTCCTCGTGCTACCTTTGCCCAAGATAAAGTTGGTTTTTATGCAATGCAAACTCTATACGATACATGCCAAAAATATGATAATATCAATTTTTACAATGAATGGTTTTGTACTAGTATTCTTAAAGAAAATAATCTCTTTCGAGGAGTTACAGCAATTGAAATGAAAAATGGAAATTTTGTGAAAATTAAATCCCCTACAGGAATTATATGTACTGGAGGTGCTGGTAAAATATATAGCTTCTCTACTTATTCTTACTCTTCTACGCCAGATGGTATTGATATGGCTTATCGAGCAGGACTGGCAATGAAAGACATGGAATTTGTTCAATTTCATCCTACAGGTATCTTGCCATCTGGAATCTTAATAACTGAAGGAGCCCGTGGAGAAGGAGGTTATCTTATCAACAATGAAAATGAACGATTTATGAAAAAATATGCTCCAGAAAAAATAGAGCTTGCTCCTCGAGATGTAGTCTCCAGATCAATGATAAGGGAAATACAAGAAGGAAGAGGATTTAAACATGAGTCAGGGTATGACTGTTTGAAATTAGATTTAACACATTTAGGTGATGAAAAGATTAAAGAAAGACTTGCTGGAATTAGAGAAATTGGAATGAAATTTTCGGGAGTAGATGTAATTAGTGAGCCTATTGAAATTAGACCAGTTTGTCATTATATGATGGGGGGAATTCATACTGATGTTGATGGCAAAACTGAGCTTGGAGGCTTGTGGGCTGCAGGTGAAGCTGCATGTAATAGCTTGCATGGTGCAAATAGATTAGGAGCAAATTCAACATCTGAATGTATTGTTTGGGGAAAAATAACTGGCGAACAAGCAGCACAATTTGCATTAGATAAAAAAGGAACTTCAATAGATATCTCTAATGATCAAGTTCTTTCAGAAGAAAAAAGAATTTTTGATGGAATTTTTAGAGGAAGAGGGGAAATTAATCCATATGAAGTCAGAAAAGAATTAACAGATACTATGGACGATAGAGCATATGTCTTTCGGACAGAAGAGAATCTCATTTCCGGATTAAAAAGAATAAGAGAATTGAAAAATTCAACATGGAAACATGTCGATGATCAATCAAAGGAATATAATACTAATTTTACTAATGTAATGGAGATTGATGCTATGTTGCGAACAGCAGAAGTAGTCTTGATGGGGGCTATAAATAGAAAAGAATCAAGAGGAGCACATGCTAGAGTAGATTATCCAAAGAGAGATGATGTGAATTTTTTAAAACATACATTAGCTTATTATAATTCTGAAAAAGAACCCCAATTTTCTTGGCATCCCGTAATATTTACTAGGTATGCACCGGTGGAGAGGAAGTATTGAAATGACTTCAGCTTCATCCGCCGCAAAAAGAATTGACGGGAATCATAATATCGATAATAATGATAATAATAACGAACGAATTAACAGAGAAGGACTGAGAGGATGGCTTAATCCAACAAGATATGGATGGGAAAGAGTTTCATATTGGTTTCAAAGATTGACAGGTATATTTCTCTTAGTGTATTTCATTGGTCATGTATATGAAACTAGTTCTTTGGTAAATGGTCCAGATGCCTGGGCAGCAATGTTAGAGTTGACCCAAACAATCGGAGGTCACTTATTCCTAATTCTAGTAATAGGTGCAAGCACTTTTCATTCAGTAAATGGAATACGATTGATATTTACTGAGTCTGGTCAAGGACTAGGGAAACCAGGACGACCTGATTATCCTTATGATCCTGCCTCTGTTAACAATAGACAACGTTCTGGATTATGGATTGCGTTTGTTTTAACTGCTGTAGCAATGCTATATGGCGTAAACGTTCTTTTTAGTGGAGGAGAGTGAATCACAATAAAATGACAGCTGCTAATAATATCGAAAATAATAACAAGAAAAAAAGTAAGAATGATAATAGATTATCAAGAATTACTCTTTTAAGAGAAAGCCAGATAATGAAAATACACTACATTACAGGTGTAGGGGCATTATTTGTAGTTGCTATTCATATTATGATGAGGTTAATAATGCCTTTTAATATGTCTCTTGAATTCGAAAATGTAGTATTAAATTATAAAAATATATTTTATGCACTATTGTTAGAATCTATTTTGATACTAATAGCTATACATGGTTTTAATGGCCTTAGAGTTATTTTATTAGAATTACGACAAAATGAAATATGGCAGAAGGGAGTAAATATATTAGTGATACTTGCAATGATAGGAATAATTGCTTACGGAACCCGAACGATAATAATTGCAAACGGATTCTCTTTGGGTTAAATATAGGTGAGATATTGTAATATGAATATATTTAAAAAAAATAAAAGAAAGAAATTAGAAAAAGAAATATCTGTAGAAGAATTAAACAAATCATCATCATCAGGTAATCAAGGCTCTGTAAAACTTCGTGTATTTAGAATTAATGCAGTTAAAGATTCTCATGATGTTCCTCATTTTGATGAATTTAATGTACCAGTAAAGAGATGGACTACTGTTTTAGATGCTTTATTGCATGCTAAAAGTTATCAGGATAGCAGCATTGGTATCCGTTATTCCTGTAGAATGGCTACTTGTGGATCTTGTGGGATGAAAATAAATGGTATTCCAAGATTAGCGTGTTATACAAAGATATCTGATCTTAATACAAATACAATTAGCTGTGAACCTCTACCCAATTTTCCATATATCAGGGATTTAGTTACAGATTTTTCAAGGTTCTTTGATCATCATCGAAGTGTCATGCCTTTTATACAAAATAAGAAAGCAGATATTGAGAATATCAATGAAAATTCTGAATTTGTTCAAACTCCTAAAGACATTGATAAATTTCTTCAATTCTCTTATTGTATAAAATGTGGTTTGTGTTATTCTGCGTGTCCAACAGTAGCAACTGATCTCAAATTTCCAGGACCTCAAGCATTATCACAAGCTTACAGGTACTTTACTGATTCTAGAGATACAGACAAATCCAATAGACTAAAAGTAATTGATACCAATCATGGAATATGGAGATGTCATTTTGCAGGATCTTGCAGTCATGTTTGTCCTAAGGGAGTTGATCCTGCATTAGGAATCCAGCTTTTAAGAAGTCATTTATTAGGTCTCTCAACTAACGAAAAGAAAATTGCAAAACTTGAAGATAGATCAATTACAACTGCTACTACTTATGATAACGAACAACAAGAGAATATTGATTAATGATATTCAGTTAAACTTTATAAATGATATTATATTTTTGTAAACACAATTTCTTTTTATTACTTCTATCAGTTATCTTATGATGAGTAAATAAAATAAAATAAAAAAAGTAAATTAAATAATTTGCTATTATTAATATCTGATTAGAGATCTATTTACTCTAGTTTACTTTCATTCATCTGTTCCTCTTCTTCTTGTTGTTGTTGTTTTGATGGAGGTTTGCTTTCGTTTACCTGCTTGTTAATAGCTTCTGCCATAAAATGATTGCTGACATTTACCTTTACATTTTCAATTCCATCTATTCTATAGATATTATCTCTTACATCTTGAGCAATTTTAAAACCGAATACTGCAGGACAAAATGGACTTGTTAAATGTAAATCAACATTTACATCTTTTTCTTCAATATCTACTTTATCAATCAATTCTAATTCCATAATTGATACGCCTATTTCGGGATCTACTATTTTGGATAATTCATCAAAAATAAGTCTCCGGGTTTGTTGGATATCTTGAGACATTATATAAAGTTATCAAAAACCATATTTAACTATTTATTGAATTCAAAGTGGTTAACTTGATCAAATTCCAACTTACTTTTTTTGGAGGAATAAATGAATATATATTATATCTTTTTCCACATTATGATGAATAATATTTTGTATCGCTCTAGACAAAAAGAAAATTTAGATAAAGATGTATTAAATTTTCTTTCTTCTCTTCATGAAGATGTTAATATATTTTATTATGATATTTTAGGAACCCAAGCTCATTGTCTAATGTTGAATAAAATAGGCATTTTAACTTCTGATGAGTTATCTAAAGTTCTTTCTTCTTTAAATAAAATAAAATATCAATCAAAGAATGAAGGCACAATACAATATATAATTTCAAATGAGCTATCCTTTGAAGAAGATATACATGAACAAATAGAATCCATAGTTATTCAAGATATTGGAATAGATATAGGAGGAAAAATACATACTGGACGTTCAAGAAATGACCAAGTTGTCTTGGATTTAAGGATGAAACTGAGAGATGATATTATTGATATCTCTGAACATATCATTAGTATTATTAAATCTCTAATTGTACGATCAATAGAACAAAAAGATACAATAATATCATTATATACTCATTTACAACAAGCACAAATAGGAACAATGTCTCATTATCTTTTATCATATTCTTTTAATCTTTTAAGAGATTTAGATAGAATAAGTTCCTGTTTTGAAAAGATTAATTTATCACCACTCGGCTCTTGTGCTATTGGTGGGACTGGCATACCAATAGATAGAAATTATACTGCTTCTCTTTTAGGATTTCAAGGATTATTAGAAAATTCTATTGATGCAACAAGTTCACGAGATTCAATGATAGAATATTTGTCTTTTCTTTCTATCTTAATGACTTCATTAAGCAGAATTGCTGAGGATTTTATTTTATGGTCAACTTCCGAATTTAGTTATATTGAACTTTCAGATAAATATAGTTCTACATCTAGTGTTATGCCACAAAAGAAAAATCCTGATCCACTTGAATTACTTCGATCTCGTACGTCGATTGTTATTGGAATGCTTGTCTCATCTCTCTCTATAGTAAAAAATCTTCCTTCAGGATATAATCGAGATTTACAAGATATTAAACCTCTATTGTGGAAATCATCAAAAATAGTTAAAGAATCTTTACGTATAATGAAAGGTATTATTGATACATTCAAAGTAAATAAAACAAATACATTATATTCTGCAAATAAGAGCTATGGTATATCTCTTGATATAGCCGAGCAAATTGTCATCAAATATAATATTTCCTTCAGAAAAGTACACAAATTAATTGGACAGTTAGTGCAATATGCAGTTACACATGAAAACATACCATTAGATCAGATTCCACAAGATAAGGTAAATAAAATATTAAATTCTTCAAAGATTAAAATAGATTTAGATGAATTAATGTCTATAATTAAAGATATTAAACCTGAAAAATCAATATTATTACGAAAATCTTATGGATCTCCAAATCCACTACAACAAAATAATATGATAAATTCAATTGAAAATTCACTATTAACCTATACTAAAGTTTTAACAGAAAGAAAAGAATTATTATATATAACATTCAATAATTTGAATAATATTATTTTAAATACTATTGGTGACAAAAGTAATTAGTAATAATAATAATATTTTGGATTTCAATACTTTTTACAAAATGATTTGTTTCCAAAAAATTGATAATTTTTTAATAAAAAATTGATTTAAATTAATTATAGCCCGGCCCAGATTCGAACTGGGGTCAAAGGCTCCAAAGGCCTTTATGCTTGGCCACTACAATCGGCGGAAAATGATATTTTCCTCCACCGGGCTTCCGGGCATAATGTCGTATAAATTACTTGAATTATAATGTTATGGATTTAAAAGAAATTTTTTAAATATCTCTATTGGATCATCCATTTTTGCAACTATTCTTTTAGATCTTCTAATTATATTGTCTTTATATGAAAATTGGTTTATATAAGAAGATTTTTTTTTATTTTTGATTTTGTAATAATAATCATCATCAGAAAGAATCTTCTTTATATATCTATTCAATGTCTCTGAATTTCTTATCTTTTTAATTAATCCCACTTTTATAAGATAATTTTCAACATGAAAATTAATAGGAGTTATGGAAATAACAGGCTTACCTATTAGTGCTGCTTCTGCACTCATGGTCCCACCTGCACCTATAAATAAATCTGTAAGTTTTAATAATAAAAATCCATCAGTCACGGTTTCTATTACTTTAATTCCATTTTTTTTTTCAAATCTATTCTTATAAAAATCTATCTGATCTTTATATCTTGCCAGAACCAGAATATTGTATTTATCAGAAAAATTATTTACTATTTCATCAATTAATTGAATTGAATTCTTTACATTTTTATCAGCAATATAAGATGCTTTTACTTCTTCAGGCCTAATCAATACAATCTTTTTTCCTTCATCAATTTTTAATGTTTTTTTTATTTTCATGATCTCTTGATAATTATTATTTTCTAATTCTTTTTTTATCCAAACTATTGGATCCAATGCTTTGTATGTAGTTATTTTACCTCTCTCCAAGCCAAATTTAGTCCACTCTTTGATTGGAATGACCCAAGGACAGAATAATCTATCAACTAAAGGAATTGTTAATCTAGCTACAGCAGTAGCGTGAGGCGAGTCATTAAACACATAATGTTTTATTCCCAATCCAAATGACACTCTTGCCGCTTCAGGAGAAGAAAATGAGACAGTCAAATTTGGATTAAAAGAATTTATTATACTAGATAAAAGAAATGCTCTTTCTGTACTAGCATTCAATTTTTCATATTTGTTATCTCCACCATGTTTCCCTATTGTTTGTATATCTATTTTTTTTATCTTTGCTAATTCCTTTGCTTCTCTATAGTCTCTTCCTGTACATAGTATATCATGATTATCTTTTCTCAAAATATCGACAAAGTATTTAAAAAACATTATTTGTTTTGGAGTAAGTATATCAAACCAGATTCTCAATATTATAGTTACGAAATAATCTCATCGAATATACCTTTCTTTCTAATTTCTGTAGAATAGAATGATTATTCTGTAAATTAACCAATTCTTTCAGAATTGAATCTTCTTATATATGATTATTAGCTAAAAGGAAGGAATAACTTTAGTAAGGAGATCTTTTCTATATCTGATTGTTAAATTGCCCTCTTTTCCAAATGTTGTTGTTTATGGATTAAGTACGGAAGGATATAACCTTGCATCTTCATTGGTATCTGCAGGGCATAAAGTATCACTAGTTGATGAATCTACAAAAATGGGATTTTCATTAAATGCAGATATAATCAGAACATATTCTTCTGCATCTGATCTGATTGAAGATGAATCCTTGCTCGAATTAGAGGGTATGGATGATGTAATAGCTTCAGCGTCTTATCTTTTCTTTTTTCCTAAAATAAGAAAAATTGGTCAAGAAGTTAAAATTGATGTATCTTCAAAATTTATTGATGCTATTAAACCTATCAAAAACAATACGTCTATTATCTATACCCTTCCTACTGGTATAGGTGGCAATGAAGAAAATATAGATATTTTAGAACATACAACAGGAATGACAGTTGGAGAGAATATATATTACTATTATATGCCGGTAAATTCAGGTCCAATTCTATCAACTAATACTATTCTTGGAAATTTCAACTCTAAAAGAGATATTTTTTTAGAAAATATGTTAAAAAAATTTACTCATCAAGAAATCAATTTTGTTAATATATTATCTGCTGAATTAGCTTATGTTTCAAGAATCCTTCGTCATTATTCAGGAATTGCAAGTGTTCTAGAGGTATGCAAATTTTCTACCGAATATGGTATCGATAATCAAATCATTGATAATTTTTACAAAGACTTGTATCTAGATGATATAACAAATGGATTACATGACCTACGAATTATTCAATCTTCTTTACATGGCTCTAATCCTTTAGTGTACCTTGTTAATGGTACAATCAAAAGCATAGAAGGTTATACAAAAAATCTTATTGACAAAGTAAGATATATTTTAAAGAAAAGAAATCTAAAAGCAAGTAAAACTAGAATATCAATTTCATGGACTTTAGATACCAATGAAATGAGAGGTGATAAAATAGATGTATTTGCACTGTTAGAATCAAAGTTACGAGACTACATAGGAGAAGTAGAGAGAAAAGGAACAAATTCTCTTGATACTTATCCTAGTGATAAAACTACAATTTCTATTGCCTGTTCTAAAAATGATTATCGTTTACTATCATCACAAAATAAAAGTTCTGAATCAATTATCATTAAAGCAAATCCTATTTGTGAAGTAGTATAAAATAATAATAATTATTATTATTATTATTTTATATTGTATGTATTAATTATTTACAAATGTACTTTGATTTGATAATTGTATATTATTAAATCTTGGCTAATTTCCTTCCTTTAATGTGTCTAGTTTGTTTGTTCTTTTTCCCACTCTGCTTTCTTTCGATCATATTCACTTCTGGAATATTTTATTCTAGCAGGATTTCCAATAACAACAGTTTCTGCTGGTACATCTTTTGTTACTACAGCACCCATACCCACAACAGCATTCTTTCCGATGATGACACCTGGTTTTATTACTGCTCGGGAAGCAATTATTGCTCCATCCTCTACTGTAACTCCTATCATTTTTGGACTCATAGGATATGGATCATTAGTAAATGTTGCACCAGGACCAATGAATACATTGTTTCCTATAACTGTTAACGGTGGAATATATACCGCTCCCTCAATTCTCGTATTATTTCCAATTTTAACATTATAATCAATATGAGAAAGAGACCCTATCATAACATTGTCACCAATTATAGTCTTATCTCCAACATATGCAAAATGCCATATCTTTACATTTTTTCCAATTCTTGTAGTCTTAGATAACATAATTATTTACTTTAGCAATTTTTGTATTCTTTTTATTATTATTGCTTCTAGTGCTGTTATTGCTTTTAATGTTCTTTTTAATATTTTTCGAATTACTTTTTTTATACTGAATCAGATCTTTTTTATTTCTTGTTATTTTCATTTTATTTTATAGCAAGTATTATTAACCTATAAATGCCACGGATTTGCATTATTTAATATTTTTTGTGGGATATTATTTTTCCATTTATTTAAAAATTCCAAGTCCTTTTCTTTTTCTCTTAATTCATCTGGTAGCATGATAGGGATCTCATCGATAATAGGGTAAAAACGTAAACATTTTTTACAATATAAGATTCCTTCAATTATGACAATAACTTTATCTTTTTTTACCTCTCCTCTAATGTCATTCTCTTGATTGACCGTGATATTATTCGTTTTGGTATTTTTATTTTTATCATCATTTGGAAATTTAATTTCTCTTAAATTGTCATTTTCAAATTCTTTTACATGTAATTCTATCAAATCTAAGGGATAGTTTTTGTCCATAGGACAAGCTAATATATCTAACATATGTTTTTTCAATTTCTATTCACCTAAATTAAGATAAATTGGAGCACCAGTATTACTAGATAATAGTGCGGCTTCTGCAATCTTCGTTACATTTGTGGCTTCTTCTGGAGATACTTCTGGTTGTTCTCTTTTACCTTCAATAACCTCTATAAAACTTTTTAATTCTAATGAAAGAGGTTCAACTAAACTTGATCGTCTAGGAATAGTTGTTGAGTTAGAATCTTCGATAGTAATCTCTTGCTTTATAAAATCGCCATTTATTATTCCATCAGTACATACAGCACTAAATTTTCTAACTTTTTTGGGTGTGATCCAGTTAGAAGAAATTACTGCTACTTTGTCTTTTCCAAATCCTAACATTATATTAGAAAAATCTTCAAAAGAGTGAAATATCTTTCCTGCTCTTGCAAATACAACCTGAGGTTTTTTACCAAAGAGGTATATGGCAGTATCTATATCATGGACTGCCGTATCGTATATTATTCCTACATCTTTGATATGTAAAGGCATTCTATTCTCTCTATGGAATTCAATCATTAATAGTTCTCCATAAGTTTCTTCAGAAAGTATTTTTTTTACATCTTGAACAGCTGGATTAAATCTTTCAATATATCCACATGTCATTGCTATTTTGTTTTTCTTTGCTATTTGTATCATTTCTTCACATTCTTTAGACGAATACGATAATGGTTTTTCAACAAAAACATTTATTCCATTTTCCATCAATTTTTTTGAAACCTGATAATGTGTCTTAGTAGGAGTACATACTAAGCAAGCATCCAAGTTTTCAAAATTGATCATATCTTCTATTGAACCATAATAATTTACATTATATCTGTTTGCTAGATCTTGCGCTTTTGTTTTATCCATATCACATATTGATGTTAATACACCAAAATCATGAAGTACTCTGGAATGATTTTTCCCCCATCCTCCAACTCCAATGATGCCAATCTTTACAGCATTATTATTCAGTCCTCTTTTTTTACTGATACTTAACTTTGGTTTTGATTCTTCATTTCTTTCTTTTTCTAATCTAAGTAGTATTTCATCTCTATTCTGAATTCTTTCTCCTACCATACTTGGGTAGTCCATCCTCTATATTTCTCATTACTACTGTTACATGTAGCTATTTCATGGTAAGTATTTCTTATTGTTTTAGTTATTTGACCTTCTTTTCCATCTCCTATATTTTTTCCATCAACACTAATAACTCCAATAATTTCTGCAGCTGTTCCAGTGAGAAAAATCTCTTCTGCAGTATAAAGTTCAGATCGAGATATAGTTCTTTCAACAATAGTATAACCAAGGTCTTTTGCAAGTGTAATTACCGTATCTCTTGTTATTCCTTCAAGAATTGATGAATCTATATTAGGAGTATAGATAATTTTATTTTTAATCATAAAGATATTTTCACCAGGAGCTTCGCTTACATTTCCATCTCTATCAAGCATTATAGCTTCGTCATAACCATGTCTTTTACATTCCTGTGTTGCTAGAATGGAGTTAAGGTAATTTCCTGCCGCCTTTGCAATAGTTGGAGTAGAAGATTCATGAATTCTCCTCCATGAGGAAACTCCAACTCTAATACCTTCAGTTTTAAAGTATTTTTGAAAAGGAAATACTATTATTACTGTATGAGTTGGAGATTCATAATTTACATTTAGATCTATACCATGTACTCCTACAAATGAAAGTGGTCTAATATAACAGGATTCTCTCATGTTTACCTTGCGTAGCAACTGAATTGTACTATTAATTAAATCATCCAGGGTATAATTAATTTTAATAGAATAGAAGGAAGCGGAGCGAAATAGCCTTTCCATGTGTTCTTTTAATTTAAATACATGTAAATTATTACTAGAGTTGTAAGCTCTAATTCCTTCGAAAATTGAAGTACCATAATGTAATGCATGGGTGGTAATTGGAATAAATGCTTTTTCCCATTCTACAAATTTACCGTCAAACCATATGAATTGCGCTCCCTTGTGTTTCATTTTAAGAAACGTATTTTAAAGAATTAATAAAAGTTTTCTGTATAGTTTTTTACAAAAAACCCTTTTTGGGAAATTTGACTCCAACTACTTTTAAAGTCTCATCTTTTTCATTGGCAAATTTTTCAATAACATTCCAATTATCTTTTATAATTTTTACTACTGAAGAAGGAATTTTTTCTTCCCATGTAGAATCTTTGAAATTTTCTCTTTTATTCAAAGCCTGCTCATAAATAATTTCCTTAACATGGGAAGCAGAGATGGGAAGTCTAGTAGCTTTAATAGGATTAAACCGATAGATCCTTAAGGCATATCTTTCAATGCGGTCTCCTGTATATGATATAAATTTTTTTTCATTAATTGACTTTAAAACCTGATCCCTTATTTTCCAAGAATAAGGTGAAAAAAGGGGAGGTAAATACTTGAGAAAGGGAGAAAAAAATGTGTAATTAGGAGAAACAATAACTTTTCTTTCATTTGGAAAGACTGATCTTATCATTGATTTTCTAATGTCATATGTAAATGGAAAACTGCGTGTATTGATCTCTTTTCCATTTTTTATAAATCTTACAGGAAAAACGTATACTATATAATTTTTCTGTAGATTAGTAATTATCTCTTGATGTGCTTTTGTAAATGGGTTAAGATGAGCTAGATAAAGAGCAGCAATTTTTTCCATAATGTAACTATATCTAATTTGCTTTTTTTGATTTAAAAACTAATAATAATTCTATTTGTATAAATAATACTATTAATAAAGTAAAAATAACAAAAATTAATGTTAGTTTTCAAAAAATATAACTAACTTAGCTTCTTTTTACTACTATTTCTATTGTAGAGACGTTTCTTGTTCTACCGTCTTCTGATTGAACAGTCTCTGAACCAATTTTTACATCACCGACAGAATAGCCTGCATTTTCCATTCTCTTCAATATTATTTGTGAAACATCAACTGCTCTGCCTATGCTTAACCCTCTTGCCTTTATGGTTACTGCCGGTTGATTTGCTAATTGAATTAATGTTGATGTAACATATGCCATCAATGGTTTTTTTCCAATATAGATTGCATCTCGTAATTGAACATCATTGTGTTGTGGTGAAATCTGATTTTGTTGTTGTGCTTCTTCAGACATACTTCTTTATGTTGAATAAGGATAATTTAAATCTAAAAGGTCCAGATTCAAATATAAACAATTAACTTGATTAAATGGTTTTGGAATTCGAAGAGATAGATATTAACTTTCTTATTTTTCTATTTTTTTATACTATAAGGATTGAATATACTATAAGGATTGAATAAATTTCTCAACTAACTCTTCTATTTGATAAATATTGGTTATAAACCTAATTTTTTCTATAATAAGATTTTACTAAATCTATAATAACAACATCTTTAATCTTATATCAAATAATAAAAATAATAATTAGTATGGTTGGTATAATAGTTAACTTACCTATAAATTTCAATAACCGTTATAAATAATTCAATTAGAATAAAAAAGTTAATTTTAAATTTTAAAGAAAATGAGAATTAAAAAATACTTAAATCGGATTCAAGATAATAAATTTTTTTAACATATTCTATTTAAATTGTTATGATAATACCTTTGAGACTTCATCTAATAGTTTCTTTACTCCTAAGGTTTTAGATATAAAACCAAAAATACATTTTTGGTGAATTAGATCATTAATTTTCTCTTTTTCCAAATCATAAGCAGAAATTAGCATTATTTTAACTCCATTTATTTTGTTAATCTCACAGGCAACCTGATCTCCATTCATATCTTTTAACTTGTAATCGACTAATATTAGGTCAACTTGTGATTTTTCACGTAATTCCTTATATTTGTCAATACATTCTTTTCCATCTGTTGTTGTTGTAATACTATAGTTTAAACCTAAAGCTTCTGCATATAAATAAAGCAAATCCTTTTCATCATCACAAATAATTATTTTTTTCCGTGACGATTCTTCATTTGGATTTTGCACAAATAAAGTTTGTTAGATTAGTTAAAAATTTTACTGATTATATCATATACAATATATAAAATTTTTATTTTTACATAAGAATTATTATTTTTAATATATGTTATAAAACTACAACTACAGAAATTATCTTTGAGTATATTTAAAAAAAATTTTAAATAAATATAATTCAAATAATTTTTTAAGATATATTAGAGCTAAAAATAGAAATGAATTTTAGGTTACACTAACCTTTAATATTCTTATTATTAAAAAAGCTCTATAACATTGGAACGTATTTCGACTGGTATACCTGGCCTTGATGGTTTAATAGAAGGAGGAATTCCCAAGGGGTTTACTGTCCTGATTGCAGGAAATCCAGGTACCGGAAAAACCATACTAACTGCTCATTTTCTTTATGATGGGCTAACCAAAAATGAAAATGCAATATATGTATCATTTTCTGAATCTAAAGATCAATTTTTTACTAATACAGAACGATTTGAAATGGATTTTAGAAAATTTCAAAATCAGAATAAGTTTTCTTTTTTGGATTTGTCCTCTTTTACAAATGAAGGTATTCAAGATGCCTTAGAAGAAGTTCTAGCTACAGTTAAAGCCACTCATGCTAAAAGAATAGTAATTGATTCTTTTTCTGCCATATTGCAATCATTTGAAAATCTTAATGAATCTAGAATTGCATTACATGTAGTTTTGGGTAAAATGCTTAGAGCAGAAGGAGTGACAAATATGTTGATAGCTGAAGTCCCAATAGGAACCAATAATATTGGTTCTGGAATAGAGGAATTTGTAGCAGATGGAATTATAAAATTAGAACATGGTAATGATAATGCTATTCCTATTATAGTAAAAATAATCAAAATGCGAACTACCGAAATCAACAGACAACCACATGTATGTGTTATAAAAAAGAATAGAATGATAGTTTTTCCAAAACAATCTTTACAAATTGACTATACTAGTTATAATACAAGAATAGAGACTGGAATTACAGGACTAGATGAAAGAATACAAGGAGGATTGTTAAAAGGAACAACAACTGCTATCATAGGTGCATCAGGTGTAGGAAAGACGACATTTGGACTACAATTTATTGCAAATGGAGTAAGCAACGGTAAAAATGGAATATATTGTACACTAGAAGAATCAAGTGATGAATTACAACGTGCTGCAGTTACTTATGGATATAACATTGATGAACTTAAAGAAAAAGGTCTTTATATTATTTCACAAGTAGTTGAAAATCAAAGTCCAGATGAATTTATATCAGATTTAGAAAAACAAATCATAAAGATAAAACCTACTCGTATTGTAATAGATAGTTTATCAGCATTTGAACACCAATATAAAGATCAAATGTACATTATTACTAAAAGAATTTCTAATTTAATAAGGAAACATCAATTGACGGCACTTTTTATTATTTTAACTACTCAATCTGGTGGATTCCATATAACTGACTTGGGCATTTCTTCTCTCTTTCAAAATATACTTCTTTTGAGATATGTGGAATCTGAATCTAAAATGAAAAGGTCAATGCTTATACTAAAAATGAGAGCTACTTCCCATGATGAGTCTATATTGGAATTTGTTATTACAGATAATGGCATAAGAATTCTTGGTACTATGGATGACTATATCGATATTTTAACAGGTTTTGCAAAACCAGCAGATAAAGAGTTTCAGAAAAAAGAAGAAGAAATGGAATTACAAGAACGAGAAGAAAGGAAAAGGAGATTAGCTGATTTCAAGGCAAAAGAGATGGAGATTCGAAATAAAGAAAATAGAGAAAAAAATAAAAGAAAACAAGAATTTGAAAAGAATTTAAAAAATATCCATAAAAATAATGTACTAAATGAATAAGATTTTGAAAAAAATAATGATAATGCTAAAAGTACATATATTAAGAGGTTAATTTTATGACACAAAAAACAAATGATAGTAATGATTCAAATGATAATAATAATGATAATAATAATAATAAAAATATTTTATTCCAAAAAGCATATGCTAACGCAGTAAATGAAGCAATGGAAATTCTAGGAGGACAAGTTTCAAAAATTGTGCAAGATTATATAGAAGATAAATACTTTATTCAACTAGAAAATACTTGTGATAATCCTTCTGCTCTTACCGAAGCGCTAAATTTTGCAATTGATGGAGGTAAAAGAATTATAGAACGAAGAATAATTAGATTATTATCAAAAAGTTTTAAACTCGATTACCATGCGTCTACCTTAATTGATTTTGAAAAAGAAATAAATGATATGAGAAAAAGTATCGAGGATAGGTAAAAAAATAAAGATATTTATTTTTATTATAGTATTCTTTTTTTGTAACTAATAAAGGATATTTAAATTTTTTATTTTAAAAGAAATTGCTTGTAATTTTTAAAATGACTACTTTTATTGATAAAAATAATTCTCTAGAATATGTTAAGCATATAGGTGTTAAACAAAATTTTAGTTTATAAAATTGCCCTTATATTCGCACTCTCTTTTATCAAATCCAAAAAGTTGCCTCTATATCTATATACATAAATTTTTTAAAATAAAATAGAAAAAAATATCAATCTTCAACTACTTACGCAAAAGTATTCACATAAGTTACCTTATATAATTCAATTTACAATACTATGGGATCAAATTTTATTTATTTATTTATTTGAATCCACCAGTAAGAACCATAAGAAATACATAAAACCCAACGAATGATCCAATTACAATCAGGGAACCTTTTATCATATCTCTCCAACTGTACATATCTGGCCCATGTGCTCTAGTGATCTTCTTAGTTCCTTTCATATCCTGTTATAATATATAATAAATAACTATATTTAATATATTTGGAATTAATAAAAAAGTTAATTTTACAAGGTATTTTAAATATATAATTTTAAAATATAAAAATTATTTAAATATAAAGATTTTTTTATGAAAACTCTTATAAATATCCCTTTACAATAAACCTTAGCTAATTATGATACGATATAATCATTCAAAATTGTCTATTATTGCAATAATAACAGGATTGGCAATTGCCGGTTTTACATTATTATCTTCTTCACAAGCATTTGCCCAAGAAACATCAACCCCTTCAAATGCAGGATTAACTAAGCCATTGTTGGCAATAGCCGCTGCAATCGCAATTGCAGGGGGTCTAATAGGAACTGGTAATGCACAGCAAGGTATTGGTGCTGCAGGAATGGGAATAATAGCTGAAAAACCTGAAAAATTTGGGCAAGTTCTATTCTTCTTTGTCATCCCTGAAACTCTTTGGATTATAGGCTTTGTACTTGGAATAATTCTCTTATTGGGTATCTTGTAATGTGATGAGAGCGACCAAATGAGTATCTCGTATACTTTCATCAAAGAGATAAAAGAGAGAAAAGAAAAGAAAATAAATATTCTTGATAATTCTTTGGCAGAAAAAAAAGCAAAAATTCAGAGTACAAAGGAAAGTACTCTAATAGAGATGGAAAAACAATATTTTAACGAAGCAACAGCAAAATCTCAGCGAGAAGCAGCAAGAATAGTCGAGGCAGCAAGATTAAAGGCAAAAAAAATTCTCTTTGATGCAATTAATGCAAATATGGACTCTACCTTTGATACAATAACAAAAGAGTTAAAGAGTTATACGCAGAAGCCAGAGTACAAGATTACTCTACAAAGAATGCTTAACTACGCCAAACAGAAGTTAGGTCAAAATATCCTAGTATATTGTCGAGAGGATGATAAAATAATTTTAAAGGGAATGAACAACATAATTGTTGGACCTACAATTCAAACTATAGGAGGAATTCTAGCTGAAGATAAGAACGGCACTAGAGAGCTTGATTTGACTTTTGAAGAGTTATTAAGAACTCATGAAGATGAAATAAAAAATTTTCTTCTAGAGAGAATGACCAAGTAGTAATGACCTCCTCATCCTATTCCTCTTCCTTTGGGAGATTGCAATCTCTTTCGGTGAATTTTCTTTCTTCCAATATTCTTCAAAACTTACTTCATGCTAAAGATGTTTCTGAAATGACACGAATGCTAGAATCCACCTGGTATGGAGCAGAGATAGAAAGAGCTGCCTCTCTTTATTCACCTCCCGAGCTTTTAGAAGTTGCACTAAATAGACATATTGTTGAAATTAACAAAATTGCTCTTGAGGCCACACCCTTTAGTGGAAAGACTGCAATTCGAGCTTATCTATTAAAATGGGATATTCGTAATATTGAGCTGATTTTATCGTCAAAGATCATAGGTCGTGCTATAACCGAAACGGAACCTTTTTTAGTTTCAAGTAGAAACTTTCCTGCTGGAATTTCAGCAGGTAATATTTCACATGATGAGATGAAAATTATTTTATCACAAAGCGGTGTGGAAGGTGTAGTAAACCATCTTGTAAAGTATAGATATGGAACAATTTTGATGCAACATCTTGATACTTATCAAAAAACAGGGGATTTAGGTCCAATGATGGCTGATCTCATAGCATATTATTATACTACGCTAATTGAATCGTTAAAGTTTTTTCAAGGTGATGAGGGAGTCATAAGAGATTTGTTTAGGGCACAAATCGATAAAAAAAATATTTTGAGCTTATTGAAAGGAAGGGATGTCAACTTGGATCGCGAATTAATTAGCAAACATCTTGTAAATGGAGGACATATTATTTTGGATGAATTATTTGATATTTTTGCCTCAAAAAGTATGGAAGAATTTGTAAATAAGGTAGAGAAACATTATAATTTAGCAGAAACATTAAAAGACACTTATATGAAAACTCATAGTCTTATCGATTTCGAAGTAGCTTTCGATAAATATATTAACAAATCATATTTAAAAAGATTAAAAAATATTGCTCTTTCACTTGGAACTATCTTTTATTTTATGATAAGGGCAGAATATGAGTGGGATAATATAAAGAGAATAGCTTATGGAAAGCGTTATGATCTTCCAATTGAGAGAATAAATTCAATGTTGATTTTGGAGTAACAAAATAGAGAGTATATATGTCTTCTAAACAAAAAGTGCATTCAGATGCACACGGTGGTGTAATAGCTGTTATAGGAGAAAGAGAACTTGTTATCGGTTATCGACTTTTAGGAATAGATGATACTTTTATAGTTACTAGAGGAGACGAGTCTTTTAAAACAATGGAAAAGCTTTTTTTTTCTCATAAATATACAATGATTATTGCTAGTCAATTTATTCGTGATTATCTGCCTCCATTATTAAGAAAAAGAGTTGAAGCATCTATCGAACCACTCGTTTTATTCATGCCTTCATTAAAAGGAAATATCCAAGAAGAATCGATATCTTCTTTAGCTAGACGTGTTCTTGGAATAAATATTAAATATTGAAAGGGTGTTAATGGAGTAAAATAAACATGTCAACAGCCATCGTTTCACGTATTTCTGGTCCAGTCGTTGTAGCAACGGATATTGAACAAGCACAAATGTACGATGTTGTACGTATTGGAGAATTAGGTTTATTGGGCGAAATTATCCGTCTAGAGGGAAATAAAGCTACTATACAGGTGTACGAAGATACTACAGGACTTCGTCCTGGAGAAAAGATTATCAATACCAGAAGACCGCTTTCAATACAACTTGGACCTGGATTATTGAAATCCATCTACGATGGCATCCAGCGTCCACTCGATGTTCTAAGACAAAAAAGTGGTGACTTTATCAGTAGAGGAAAAATTATTCCCGCTTTGGATCAGCATAAGAAATGGGAATTCATTCCACTCAAGAAAAAAGGTGAGAATGTTTCTCAAGGTGAAATTATTGGTGAAGTTCAAGAAACACCATTAATTAGACACAAAATAGTAGTTCCCTTTGGTATTAGTGGTCAACTTTCTGAAATAACAGAAGGAAATTATACAGTGAGTGAAAATGTTGCTGAAATAAAAACAAATAATACAGCAGTGAATATTGGTTTATCAAACTGGTGGATGGTAAGGATGCCACGACCCGTTCTTAGCAAACTTCCGCCTAAAACTCCGTTGCTGACCGGACAACGGGTTCTTGATACATTTTTTCCTGTTGCAAAGGGTGGTACTGCAGCTATTCCTGGTCCATTTGGAAGCGGAAAGACAGTAACTCAGCAGCAACTTGCAAAATGGGCAGATAGTAACGTCATAGTATATGTTGGATGTGGCGAAAGAGGTAATGAAATGACAGAAATTCTTACATCTTTTCCTGAATTGGAAGATCCTAAATCAAAAAGACCGCTCATGGAAAGAACAATTCTTGTTGCCAATACCTCTAATATGCCCGTAGCAGCCCGTGAGGCAAGTATCTATACAGGTATTACTATGGGTGAGTATTATCGAGATATGGGATATGATGTTGCCTTAATGGCAGATAGTACTTCGAGATGGGCAGAAGCACTTAGAGAAATTTCTGGCAGATTGGAGGAAATGCCTGGAGAAGAAGGATATCCTGCTTATCTTGGAAGCAGGCTAGCAGAATTTTATGAAAGAGGAGGTAAGGCAGTAGTGATCTCTCCAGAAGGACGGGTAGGCTCTTTAACTTTAGTAGGGGCAGTCTCACCACCAGGTGGAGATTTTTCAGAACCAGTTTCACAAAATACTCTCCGAGTAACAAGGGTATTCTGGGCACTTGATGCTAATCTGGCCTCAAGAAGGCATTTTCCAGCTATTAATTGGTTAACTAGTTATTCGCTATATGCAGATGAAATGAACGATTGGTATAAAAATAATATATCTTCTGACTGGGTTAAAAGAAGAAAAGAAGCACTAGAAATCTTGCAAAGAGAGGCAGAACTGCAAGAGATTGTTCAACTGATAGGCTATGATGCATTACCAGAACCTGAAAAAGGTATTTTAGATACTGCTCGTTCGATTAGAGAGGATTACTTACAGCAGAGTGCTTATGATGAAATTGATACCTATTCTTCAATAAAAAAACAATATCTAATGCTCTCAACAATTTTAGAATTTGGTAAAAAGGAATCTGACGCGATAAAAAAAGGCGTTTCTTCTTCAAAAATAGGTTCTCTAGAAGTGAGAAAACGTATATCGATGATAAAATGGACAAAAGAAGAACAAGTAGAAGAGCTGGTTAAGGAGATCGAGATAAATATGAAAGAACAGTTTAATAATTTGTTAATGGAGGTAACGCTTTAAAAATGTCAAATGTGGCGTTTAAAACATTATCAAAGATAGCAGGCCCTTTGATGTTTGTTGAAGGTATAAATGATGCTGCATATGGGGAAATGGTCGAGATAAAACTTGTTAATGGAGAAAGACGTCAGGGTCAAGTTCTAGATACACGAAAGGGTATGGCCATTATTCAAGTCTTTGGACCTACATATGGACTTGGAACAACTGGAACTTCAACAAAATTCCTAGGTGAAACTGCTATGTTATCGGTATCTGATGAAATGCTTGGAAGAACTTTTGATGGACTAGGCAAACCTAGAGATAATGGACCAAAAATTGTATCAAAAGACAAGTACGATCTTGTTGGAGCGGGGATTAATCCTTATTCTCGAGAAGAACCATCGGAATTTATCCAAACAGGCATGTCAAACATAGATGGGATGAATACATTGGTCAGAGGCCAAAAACTCCCAATATTTTCCGGAGCTGGTTTACCACATAATTTGCTTGCAACTCAGATTGCTAGACAGGCCAAAGTTCTAGGCACTTCTGAAAATTTTTCTGTTGTATTTGCTGCAATGGGAATTACGAGTGAAGAAGCAAATTTTTTTGTAAAACAGTTTGAGGATAGTGGAGCTCTTGGAAGAAGTGTTCTTTTTCTAAATTTGTCATCTGATCCCTCAATGGAACGTATACTGACACCTAGACTTGCATTAACAACAGCAGAATTTCTTGCTTATGAGCGGGAAATGCACGTTCTTGTTATTCTGACTGACATGACCAATTATTGTGAGTCTTTGCGAGAAATTAGTGCAGCTAGGGAAGAAGTTCCTGGTAGACGGGGATATCCAGGCTACATGTATACGGACTTGGCATCAATTTATGAACGTGCAGGAAAAATAAAAGGAAGAAAGGGATCTGTAACACAAATTCCTATTCTTGCAATGCCTGCAGATGATATTACTCATCCTATTCCAGATCTTACAGGATATATTACTGAAGGCCAAATAGTTCTCAGTAGAGATTTACATCGACTAAATATTCAACCCCCAGTTGATGTCCTGACGAGTCTGTCTCGTCTAATGAACCAAGGTATCGGGAAAGGTAGAACTAGAGAAGACCATAGAAACCTAGCAGATCAGCTCTATGCAACATATGCTCAGGGTAAAGATGCAAGAGCATTGTCCGCAATTGTAGGAGAAGAAGCATTAAGCGAAACAGATAGGAAGTATCTCAAAATAGCTAATAATTTTGAACGCAAATTTGTTAATCAAGGCCAAGACGAAAATAGGTCAATTGAACAAACTTTAGATATTGGATGGGATCTCTTGAGTGAACTTCCAGAATCAGAAATGAAGCGCATCAAAGCAGAATACATTACAAAATATAGAAAGAAGGTTCTTACAGAGACGGAGATGGTCTGAGAGATGGAAGAAAGAAAGGAAGAAAAGAGAGAGAAAGTGATTAATAAAGTATGTCGTTAACTTCTAACATTAGACCAACTCGTCTTGAATATATTCGGACAAAACGTAGAATTCTTATTGCTAGAAAAGGTTTAAAACTTTTAAAGCTAAAACGACAAGCATTAATTCTTGAATTTTTTAATACAAGCAAGACTGCAGCCGCTTTACGCGGAAGTTTACAATCTGAATTATTAAAGGGATATGAAACCATTAGAATGGCTGAAATGCTGGCGGGTTCTATGAGGCTGGAGAACGAAGCAATGAAAATGTCACTGATGACAAATTTACAGGTAATGTCAAAGAGTATCATGGGGGTGAATATTCCCAAGATTGTCGGAGGTCAGAGAGAATTACTTGCCGAGCATTTATTAGAGCTGCCTACATCTATCAACGAGTCAATAAGAGTTTTTCAGAGAATTCATAATATTGTATTGGAGATTGCAGAAAAGGAGACGGCTTTAAGAAAACTTCTCTATGAGATTGAGAGGACTAAGCGTAAATCTAATGCAATAGAAAATGTCTTTATTCCAAAATTGTTGTCGGCATTAAAGTTTATTACTTTTCGACTAGATGAAATGGAACGAGATACTTTCATTATGCTCAAGACAGTAAAGAGAAAGATGGGAGAAAGACAAGAAATGATTTCCAAGGAGGCAGAAGTAGAGATTAATGCAGAGTAATAAAAATAATAAAAACAAGAGAATCTTTGTAAATGCAGAACAAAGAAAATTTTATCAGATAGTAAGGGCTTTCAAGATCGGAAATATCCTTGCCACAATTGTTATAATTTCAGTTATTGGAAAATATTTTTTAGGAATGTAGAAATAGATATGTCTACCTTTTCGCAAAAAAAGTACCTTGAACACCTGAAACTAATTAAAGAAGCTGAGGATAAAGTACAGACAGAAATTGAAGCCCATAGCAAATTAGTTGAAGAAGAAATCAATCGTTTACAAGAGGAATTTGAAAGTGCTATTGAAGCATCAAAAATAGAGGGAAAAAAAATAATAGAAACAAGTATTGAACAAGCTAGAGAGAATGCTACCAAGGAAGCTAATAAAATTATAAATGATGCAGAAACTAAATCCAAAACCGTCTCATTTCATTCAGATCCGCACATAATAAAGAACATAATAGAAATTTTGCTTTCTGAAATAAAATGAGTGGAGTTACTACGATATGAGTACATTACTTAAACCTGCTGCAATGGCTCGAATAGCGGTAATAGGCCTAAAAAAATATAGACAACAAATTATATCGATTTTGCATGAAATGAATGTTATACAACTAGAGCCGCTTTCCAAAGAAGCTGACTCATTTCTCATGAGCGAGTATGAAAGTGATTTACATAGGGAAATTTCAGATCAATTGCTTCGCATTAGAGGATTGATTAATGCCCTTCCTCCAACAACTGTACAAAGAAAAACTAGTTTTTCCTCTTTTGATGAACTTATTAACACAATCAAATCGATAGATATTGATGTTCAAATTGCTTCATTAGAAAGGGAAAAAGAAAATCTTTTGACAGAAATGAAAGAGGCTGAAAATAATATTAAACTACTTGAAGAATTTTCATTCTTTCCTGAAGATTTGAGAATTTTAAACTTGTATTTTGCACGATCATTCTTTGGTCGTGTTGCCTCAGAAAAACTGGATGCATTTAAAAATACCTTGGAATCAAATGACATACCTGTTATATTATATTCTCAGGAAGGGAAAAAACTCACTTATTTTGTTCTTGTTATTCCTCCACATTTACCTTCAAATATACTTGCCTCAGCAGTCAATTTACATGGTGTACATCTAGAACCAGTACCAAAACTCAGTGGAAAACCAGGAGAAATTATTCATGATCAGCAAAAAATTTACAATGATCTTTCTGCAAAATTAAACCAAATCAACCATCAACTGACTGAAATTTCAAAGTCACATTATACATTTCTAAAAGGTGCAGAAGAGCAGCTAGAAATAGAAAATAAAAAGATAGAAGTAATTGAAAACCTAAAAGGAACCAATGATGCATTTGCATTGGAAGGTTGGATTCCAAGATCAAAGTTAGAGAATGTAAAAACAGCCTTTTCAAAGTATAGTGAAGGAACCCTCATCTATGAATTAGAGACTAGAGAAAGTCCACCAACGCTTCTTGAAAATCCAAAAAGATTCAAAGTTTTTGAGTCCTTTATTCGATTCTACTCTTTGCCATCTGGAACAGAATTTGATCCAACTTTGATTTTTGGATTAATTTTTCCTATATTTTATGGTTTAATGATTGGTGATGTTGGATATGGGTTAGTAATACTCCTTGTTTCTTTATGGGTAATAAGAAGGGTACAAGGTGGAAAACGTGATCTAAACATTATGCCGAGATTTTTAAGAAATTTCGCCAAGACAATATTACGGCCTACTCAAATGGTGAAACTAGCTAAAGTTATGATTCCAGGTTGTATTTTTACCATTATATTAGGATTTTTATTTGACCTTTATTTTGGATTTCATCTAAATGCTTATCTTTTTTCATACTTGAATGATACTTTTGGATTAAACTTACCACATGATGGTGCATTTTTAAACCCTATTGGAACATTCGGTTTACGTAAACTATTGCTACTTAGTGGTTATGTTGGATTGGGTATGGTTTCTTTCGGGCTTGTATTGGGAATACTTAACAGTCTCCGAGAACGTCTCATAAAACATGTAATTAGTAAAGTGGGCTGGCTATTATTTGGCTGGGGTATTGCTTTAATTGGATTAGCTCTCATAAACCATGTAAATATCAATCCATTAGATTCTATGCAAGGTGTTGCATACTTTGCGTTAATTTTTGGAGGAGTTGGCTTGATGTTCTATGGAGAGGGAGTTAGAGCACTTATGGAATTGCCTTCGATAATTAGTCATATACTTTCGTATACTAGAATTGTAGGAATATTGCTTGCATCAGTTATACTGGCTCATGTCATTGACTTTATATTTCTTCGATCTTTGGATCAATCAATACCTTACAGTATTTTAGGAATTATGATATTTATCATAGGTCATCTTTTTAATATTATTATCGGAGTCTTTGAACCAGGAATACAGGGTGCAAGATTGATTTATGTTGAATTTTTCTCTAAATTTTATCACGGTAGTGGAAGGCAGTTCAAACCATTTGGAAGCAAAAGAAAGTTCACTATTGATCAATATAACATTGAGGAGAGAAAAAAGAAATAAAATTTTTTTGCATTTGTATTACTATTATTACTTTTAATTCATAAATGATGAGGTTTATAATGTATTAAAATGAATGCCTTGAATAGCTTATTAAAAAATGAATATCTTATATACTTCTAAATCTTATGAGTTTATCATTTAGTGCGTTGTTGCGTAACTCACCATTCCTAACACATTTAGCTAACCTATTCTAGTCATAATACATGTGAACTGGAAGAAGTACAATGAATCTCTAGTTAAACGTGATGAGGTATTACTTGATTTTGATGTTATAGATAACTGGGATTCTGAACTAGAGAATATGAATGAATGCAAAGAAGGTAGAAAATTTGTATATCCACAGATTCATTCATCAAACTACTTGGATACATGAGAGCATATTTTCATTTACCATACAGACAGACAAACAGAAGGAGAGTAGTACGAGCTCATGCTGCAAATACATTACCATCAATTCCAGATTATAGCAGGATTTGTAGAAGAATCAACAGATTGGATATCAAAATAAACGATGATGATGAGAATAAATCCAATTTACAACATGATGATAATTTTGTAATTGCAATTGACTCTACCGGTGTTAAAGTTACAAACAGAGGGGGGAATGGATCAGACATAAATGGAAAGTAAAAAGAGGTTATCTCAAAATACACATAGCAGTTGACATAAAAAAGAAGAGAATTTTATCGTTACAGGTAACCAGTGAACAAGTACATGATGGAAAAATATTACCCGTTATTATTAAATAAATAATATAAAATAACCTTATGTGTCTATACTAAGAAAGATCTTTATTTCTTTCAAAAAACCCAATTATTATCTAGATTGATTTATTCAAATTTGGTTAATTTCTCAGTTAATTCTCCTAATATTTTCTGACTTAATTGTCTCCAAAGTTCAATTTCTCTTTGAATATAACAACATTAAAACACTAGAATAATAAATTATTGTATTATGCTTTTTGATATCAATTTGTTAATCCTTGTATTTATATTACTATAATAGGGAATATATAGTAATCTGTTTTCGATATAAGTTCGTAATATGCCTTCAGTCTTTCTATGTATGGTAAATGGAAATATATTCTTACGTAACCAAGCAGTTTGATAAATGAATCTGTATATACAAATTTCCTACCTTCCTTTTTTTCATTCTCTTTGCTAGTTCTTTTTCTTAGTTATCAATGATCAAAATCGAGCAATATCTTATCTCTTTACTAAAGATTCATTATATAATTTCCAATTTACCATATATCATGACTAGAAGAAACTAGCTAATAGATTGGGAATAAGAGCTATACGACAATGCACAGAGCAAAAAATAAAGAACCATATGGATACTTCTCGTTGGTATAGATAGAGACATTAACCAGATACTATTACAATATATATATTATTATTATTATTGGAGCAGAAAGACTTGCTTAACATTTGACAAGCATATTCTTATTCTATATATAAAGTAATTAAAAGGCGTAAAGTTTTAGATGCGGTTACTTTTCAATTGATTAGTTTTTTTAGGCTGAACTTTATATTCATCCATTTATAATACTATTCGTAGTCATGTTAGAAAACCTAAATCAAGTCATATACTCAATCCTTGGATTTACAATTAGTTACATTTCTCTTGGATCAGCATTGCACTTTACAGCATGTAGAATTGATGATATTACAATAAAGCCATGTATATATCTTCAAGCAGGTAAAAATAGTAATTGTAAACAGCAAGCTTAGAGATGGAGAAAAAAATGAGGGATCTGCAATAATATGATGTACAGCATAAAAATAAAAAGAAAAATGATGGAGTTTTCTAGAATAGAGCTAATAAAAGAAGTATACTCTAGGCTGTATAAATTGATCACTAAAACAAGAATTGAAGAAGAAGAAGAAGAAGAAATTAGACCATCATCTAACATAGAGATTATTCAAAATCCTAGAGAATCAATAAAGCTAGCTTATGAGCTAATAAAATCAGCAGAACAAGAAGTACTAAGAATATTTCCCTCAGTTCATGCGTTTCGACGTCAAACACGTATGGGTATAATGCATCTATTTAAGGAAGTAGTAGAAAATGGTATAAAGGTCAGAGTATTAATCCATGCTGATGAGAAGCAAATTAGACAGATAGTAAATGAAGTAATGTTAGTATTTCCTGAGATAGATATTAGGGCTATTGACATGAGCTTGAATACTAGCATTGGAATTGTAGTGGTTGATAGAAAAGAATCTCTAATTATAGAATCAAAGGATGATACAAAGGATAATTCTTATGATGCATCAGGATTGGCTGCCTACTCTAATAGCAAGTATATTGCTTTATCATATGCTTCTATATTTGAAAGTCTTTGGATACAAGCAGAATTGTATGAGCAACTTAAAGAAGCAAATGAACAGCTAAAGCAGCATGACAAAATGCAAAAGGAGTTCATTAATTTAGCAGCTCATGAACTACGTACTCCTATTCAACCAATAGTTGGGTTAACGGAAATTGTCTGCTCTAAAATACAAAATACTGAACAACGTGAATTACTAGATACTGTCGTTAGAAATGCAAAGCGATTACAGAGACTTGCAGATGGTATAATAGATGTTACAAAAATTGAAAGTCAGTCACTAAAGCTAAACAAAGAACAATGGAATTTAAATGATGCGATAACAAATATTATAGATGATTATAAGAATCTTATTATCGTAAATGATAAATATAAGGTCAGGTTATACTTTAAACCGTTTAAAGAGAATTTACTAGTAGAAGCTGATAAAGAAAGAGTTTCTGAAGTAGTTTCCAATCTTCTAAATAATGCTATTAAATTTACTAAAACAGGAGAAATATTTGTTTCCCTTGAAAAGAAAGAAGATAATGATAACAATGTTAATTATGCGTTGGTGACAGTTAGAGATACCGGCGAAGGAATAGATCCCGAGATATTCCCCAAGATATTTTCAAAGTTTATTACAAAATCTTTTGAAGGAATTGGTTTAGGATTGTATATCTCTAAAAATATAGTGGAAGCTCATGGTGGAAAGATATTGGGAAAGAACAATAATAATGGAATAGGTGCCGAATTTGGGTTTACTCTTCCACTAATAGATACTAAAAGGTTACAAGATAAAAATCATAATGCATCTTTTAATAATATGTGAAGTTAGGGGAATTTTTCTTCCAACTTGTTGTCCGCGATCTGAAGTTCTGATTCTAATCTATTAAAAACTTCCTGTACAAATGTAAACCTACCTAATGCCAAACTCTTACATGCTAATTTATCAACTACTTTGGTCAATCTAAATAAATAGCTTAAGAAAAACCAGATTTAATAATATTAGGTTCAAATTGATATCATTATTAATTAATCTTAAAAATTCTTCTGGTCTTGTACTTGTTTCATATAGAGATGAGATGAGATTAATGCATGCTTTCTTTTGTATGGTAGGAGCATTTTCAATTACTTTTATAATATCTTCCTGATCAGAATTTTGTCATGTCTAATTTTTTTCTAATGATCTTTTATCTTTTTCAGTATTAGCCTTAATCCATTTGACAACATCAGGAAAGTATCTTTTCTTCATATACAAGCTTGAAAAATTGTTTTAAAATGCCTCTATATTTTTTGATAGTTTTTATAGTATAATTTTGACTATTTATTTCATGATCTGTTTTCTAATATCATCTTTGCTCCAATCTGTAAAGCAGGTTTATTCCATCTTTTTGTCAATGATACAAAAGATTTGAAATAAAAATAATTATCCAAAGGAAAGGAAAGGAAAGTACTTTCATTATCTTGAATATGGTAAATACATTTTAAAAAATTAGTTTTGTCACGTTTGCCTATATGTCGGTATTAACTTTACTGATTGATTATGCTATGTTTTTCTCTTTATACATATATAACAAACTTTTGTATACGTGGTGATTTGAAGCTATGTATTTATAATTTTTCCTTTAGAATATTTTTCTTCAAATGCTCTCACGATTCTAATTTATTATTATTTTAAGGTTGATAGATTTGAACTGAAGATTTATTGGGGTTGGCCGGATTTGAACCGACGATCTCCAGCGCCCGAGGCTGGAATCATGCCAAACTAGACCACAACCCCCACTCCTCTTCTCTTACACCATTTCTTTATTCAGATTTTAAAAGTTTATATTTTAACTATAATAGATATCAAATATAATATATGGATATTGCTAATAACTATTCATTCTAATGAGTAATAACTATTATAATGTCTTAATTGTTACTGGTACTAGATTATAATTTAATGTTAGAATAAATATCTTCAATATTCCATAACTGGTTATTTTTAGCTACTTTGTTTATAACTTTTTCATATATTAATTCTTGAACTATCATTGCTGAAAGAGGTAAAGCCCCTGTTGCACCTGGAGAATTGTAATTTAAAATATGCATTGATAAAGAGTTCTTTAACAATAGTGTATCAGGAATAAAGTTACCTTTGTCATCTATTACTAATGATTCTAATCCCTGAAGTCCCTCTTGTGTTAAATTTTTTTGTATCTAAAGCAGGTAAGAAATTTTTTACCCGTTGAATCATTATATTTTTTGAAAAGGAACTAGCAATTTCATTGACTAAAAGTGATAAGAATTCTCTATTGTAAAATAGTGACCATAACCCTTTTTTTACAAAAATTTCTTTTGTTTTAGGAATAAAGGTTCTAAAGTTGTCTATAAAATTATATGAATATGGTCCAAATACAGGAACTGCATTAGGTCCTATTTCGCAATGTCCATCTGCTTTTACAATCCAGTGAGGATCTAAAAATGGGAAATTCTTTTGTTTTGGAACTGAGTAAATACTATGAGATGTGAGTTTTTCAAATTCTTTTGGAGCGCGCCAATATTCTCCTCTAAAATGTAAATCAATTAAATCTAAACCAATCCCAAATTGACGGGCAATATCAAGTGAATTTCCACCAGCCGTATTGATAACATATTTTGAATCAATAACTTTTTTCTCTCTACTTTTTGTAACTATTTCTATCAAGCAATTATTTTTTTCTGTTTTAATTCTTGTAACACGATGTAAATTTAGAATTTTTCCTCCATATGCTAGATAATCACTTTTTAAATTATTTGACAGTAATCCATAGTCAACACTTGCATCTCTTTTACAATAGATTGATCCATTACATCTAATATTTGGTTCAATTCTTTTTGTTTCTTCTTTATTTAACAAAAGAATGTCTTTTTCTTCTAATCCATTCTTTATTCCCCAGTCAAGATATTTTTTCAAAACCAAAATATCTTTTTCTTCTTTTGCTATTTCTATAACTCCATCTTGTTTAAAGTGAATTCCTTTTAGATTAGAATATGTTTCCCACATATTATATCCTAAAAAAGCTATTCTTGCAAAAATTTTTTTTGTTATTGGATCATATAAGAAAGGAGCATGTACCTTTCCTGTATTTCTAGAACTAGTATGACTCGATATATTTTTTTCTTGTTCTATTATCAAAACATTTGCATCAGAATTTAAGGTTAAAAAATAACCTATTGATATTCCTAATATACCTCCACCGACTATGACAATGTCAAACTTCTTATCCTGCACCTTTATTAGTATAATATATAATGTGGATATATAATATGATTTTATTGAAATTGGTATAATAGGGTATTTTTTTTGGAATTGAATATATATATATATATATTTCTATATTTTCTTACTTAAGATAAAATATTAAAAGAAAATAAATTATATAAAATTCTTCGAAATTAGTATATATTGTTATTTCCTTATATCTACTTGAAGAGTATTCCCAACTTGAGGATTCCCCATCATTTCATATCTTCTTTTGGGCATAGTAATTTGTATGAGTGTTTTGGGATATGTTTTGATAACAGTTTGTGGTTGTGATTTTAGAATTGCTTCCAGTAAAGGTTTGATTTGTTGTTTTACTTCATCATCTGTTACAGTTCTATCTACTGCTTCTAATATCATCTGTTGTTGTGATACTGTTTCCAGTTCCACATCTTCACTCAAAGAAAGAGTAACACTAGAACCGTTATCTACTAATTGTTTGATTTTGTAAACTGTTGTTGTTGGCGGTGAATCTGTAGTTGTTGTAGAATTCTCCACAATATCCTATTTAATTTCTCCAGATATATAATTTTATTATATTAATGAATAACAAAAGAATTTAGAAATTGCAAATAAAAAGTAAATGAATTAACTATGATGGTATTTTTTACATCATTATACGGAATACATAATTCCGCCAGATACAATTGGTACCTGTTCTACTTTGGCAACTTCTTTTATTCTAGCTATTATAGCATTAAACCATAAACTATCAATTCCCTGACTCCATATGGTGATCTTCTTGTAATCTCTTTTTACTCCATCATGAAAATATCCAGCACAATCTTCAGAAGTCATATTACAATATTTTTGGCTAACTTCTTCTACGATCTCGAAAGCTTCTGATGGTAAATATAAAATTGTTAATGTTGGAAATGGAATAGTATCGTTTGATGTCTCCACTGAACCACTTTTTTCAGTCATTTTTAATAGAATAAAATATATCCTGTAATAAGAAAATTTCGAATAATTATACGAATTATATTAGCGGAAGAATAGAAATATATAATATCGAATATCTATCTATCTTTTTCCAATAACTTCAGAGAGTATATTATCGAAATGTAATCTAGTTCTTACTTTTTTATAATTTCTTAATTGCTTTAATAAAAGATCGTAATTCTTTATTTTTATGTATTGAGAAATTTTTTTTGAAACTGAACCACTCAAAAATAAAGTCTTGAGTGACAGATGTAACATTAGATGGCTTTCTTTTAGTAGATGAGCTTTCAAAATCTATTATTGATATTTGATTTTTATCAGAAATCATGATATGATTATCAATTCTAGTTAGTTCTCCATGATCTAAATTAAGATTATCCAATGTATAACATTGCTCCAATATCTCATTAACTATATGTACAACATTTTTTTTATTGAAATCTGTTAAATTAGAATGGTCAACAAGCCAGTCAGAAATACCTTTACCATTTATAAATTCCATTAATACAAGGTCATGGGTATTTTCCAGAATTTTAGGACCTATTCCAACTAGATTGGCTAATTTTTGATTCTTTACCTCGATCAAACAGTCTTTCCTTCTAGAGTCTAGTCGTCTTATCTTTAACGCAAAATTTTTTCCAGAATATGTATTTACTTTTAAAACTACTCCTGAATGGCCTTTTCCTAGAATTTTTAATTCATATAGTTGAGTAAAACCTTCTAAAATAACATCTTTAATACCCATTTTTTCCACGTCAGTTATCCTTTTACCATACTCATCTGCATCAAATTTGGGATAGGAAATTAATTTGGATATTAGAGGTGACCTAATTTCTACTTTCAAATAACATCATGTCTTTAAACAGAAAATCGTGAATTAGTTTCTTAGTATCTGTATTTCTTAGTCTCGATTTGTCTAGTGTATAAATTTTAAATCCTTTGTCTAAATCATTGACTAACCCCTTTGGGATTCCAATTTTACTACCTTTTTCAATTTTAATAGAATGATCTAAAAATTTGATTGCATCCATGATTTTCATTTTTCTTAGACAAGATAATTTCATATCTTCTCCTATCAATAACATTGGTGATTTTTCTTTATTTTTTTTTACAAACTGGAGAGCTTCTTTTTCCATAAAAATACTAGGGCCACTTTTTTCAAAAAAAGGTGGAAGCTTAATAAATTTTAATAGAAATATTAATTTTGCAGAATTTCTATTATCAATATAGCATTCACTCTTTATTACAGTAAACTCATTATCAGTGAACTGACGTGAGATAGATTTGGCTAATTTTTTTAATTGACCCCATATTATGTCGGAGCTTCTTACTCTATAATTAAATTCTAAAACTACAATATTTGGCAATAGATCTTCAATATTTTCAAGTTCATTTTCGATATTTTTTATATTTTTTTTCTTATTTATATTAAAAAAATTTATAGAGGGATTTGCTAAGAATGTTCTTGCTCCAAAAATAAATCTTGCTAGGCTTTCTGAAGAAATTGCCGTTCCCAAATTTCTATTTGGATTCTAATAGGATCAATTATTATTATGGGACTTTGAAATTTTTCATAAATATTTTCATTGGAAATATTCTCTATAGCAATTATTTCGCCTTTCTTTTTCAATGTTGCAATATTTTTAATCACATTTTTAAAATTTCCATATTTTAATACTAATACTTCAGTAACATATCCACTAATTCCAGCAGTTGATAATTCGGCACCATAAATTCCAATTCCTTTTAAAAATGCTTTTAATATTCGAATTTGTTTTTTTTGATCAGGTTTAAGCATCTTCTGCATATATTCAGTATGATATTGTGACCTGTCTGCAGCACTTTTCCATAATCCTTTCTCTACGTTATAACAAGGAACTATGTTTAACCTGATCTGTTCTTTGTTGTTATTCTTATTTATATATGCAAAACCTTCCACATATGGATGTTCAGAATAACGTGTAATTGGATTTACTTTTTTAAGGCCTTAAACCCAACATCGAGTGCTATTCGCTCAAAATCTTGTTCATTTACATTTTTATCAATCAAAATAAAAATATCAATATCCATATCTTTCTTTAAATTAGTATCTTTTGCAAAAGATCCGCCCGTCTTGACTTCTACTATTTGGAGAATTTTATAGCTTTTAATTTCATCTTTTATTTCTTTTTCTATTGATTTTACTTTTTGTACATCTTTATTGGACGGTTGAATAAAACCTAAAACTGCAGATGTTATTTTGTCAATTTCCATATCATTGGCTTGATATTCTATTTTACTATCTTTTTTTTTACTCATTTCTATTTTGTTTAATTATTTTGCAAAAATTGTTAAAATATTTGAGTAAACAGGACCAGAGGAAAACAATTCACTTTTTTTGATATGAATTTTATCAATCATTTCCGAAAAATCAATGGAAATATCATTATTGTATTTGTTTAAATATTGTTCTATATTTGCTATGGGCCTCTTAATACGAAATATTGTCAAATGAGGTTTAAATCGTTTATCTGGTTTGAAACCTATTTGTTCCATTTTGAATTTCACTAATTCAAAAAGTGAATTTAATTCGCTTTCACTTTTATCATCTACGCCAATCCAAATAACTTTCGGATATTTATAAGATGGAAATGCCCCTATTTTTCTATAGTTTATTTCAAATTTTTCAAATACTATCTCATTCATTTTATTTGTAATTAATTCTAGCTGTTTATTCTCAATATCTCCAAAGAAAAATAACGTAAAATGGAGGTTTTCGATGTTGACTGGTCTTAGCATATTATTAAAATTAGGAAAGGATTCTAAGATATTTTGCTGTAAGTTAGATATTTTTTCTTTATTGTCACAGTCTACAGCAATAAACGTTCTCATTAATGAAAACTGATATTTAAAAAACATATAATCATATCTTTAAGACGAGATCCTAAGGGACTACACATACATTATAAATTTTATTGTTAAATGATATTTTTCACTATAGATAAACATGTAATTATAAATTATTACACAATTAGATTTTTATTTTAACAAAACAGGTTCTTAGTAAACTTCTTCTTGATTTGCAGGATAACAAAATTGATTGTTTTTATATTTGTAGTCAATCGTTTACTGTCAAACTAAATTCTTCGTTCCAATACTAGTGCTTCAACTTTTTCTTTTAGATTTTTAAGGAAAATTGGTTTGTAAATTACATATTTTTCGATATTAGGAATTTTTCCTTTTAATTGTTCTAAATAAGAAGTATCTGCAGTAATCAAACAGATACTCACTTCATCATCGATGTTCTTTAATGCTTGATACATTGCAATACCATCTATTTGTGGCATTTTCAAATCAAGGAGAATCAAATCATATTTACCTTTTTTAAAGTAATATAAGGCATCTGCTGCATCTGTAACAGTATCAACTTGAAAGCCGTCATGTTCGAGATATATTTTAAATAGATTATTAATCTCTTCATCATCATCTATTATCAATATTTTTGCTTTAGACATGATAACTATTATTACCTACTCCCCTTCTTTCTCTTAGCTTAATAGAATAAGGGCATTATCCTATATCAATATTAGATATCAATTTTTTGTATTAAATAACTGAATATTATACGAAATTTTTATTCAAAATAAATATTGATTTTTTGTTAAGAATAATATGTTAATTATTATTTTAGTCATAATTCACTCGATCGGCATTTTAATATTGATTTCTTAAACTTTAAGAGAAATAGGATTTTCAATTATTTTATTTATTTAAAGTTATTATTTTGATCAATGAGTATAGAATTTATAATATTGGAACTAATAACTTTAATTGTATAGTTATTATTACCCATTCTCTTATTTTTTATAAATTCTAAGCCAGACGTTTGCAGCATTTTGTAATCTGTTCATAACTAAAGAACAATTACTGAAATTCCCAAAGAGGTATTCCAGTATTTCGAGGCTTTAATAAAATTGTCCAAACAAACTATCGTAAAACCGTATATGTTAAATCATTAGAAGAAAGTTAAAGAATATCTTTTCGTCATCAACTATTAGAATATTAGGATTTTTAGTTATTGTAATATGTGCATATTTCTTCATTAGCGATAGTAATCGTTAAAATTTAAATATTCTCTAAATTAAATTTATTAAATAAGGTAAAAGTAAAATAATTAATACCTAAATAAACTAGCTAAAGGCTCTAAACATACTAAAAAAATTTCCAAAATAAACCATAATCCTTGTTATAATAATAATAATAAAAAAGCATTATCTCTCTTTTTCTGTCATAATTTTTTCAAATACTTCATCAATTTCATCTATTGATTGAATATCAATATCTTTATAGTTATTTCTAAGAATATTTTCAGTCATTGTTTTTACAAATGTTTTCATTCCTTCTTTGTCTTTGTTTTCATTTTTTTCTTCATTACTATTATTTTCTTTTCTTTCTTCCTTTTTTTCTTTTAAAATAGGTCCTAAAACATCTAATGTATCACTAATATCATGAATAAGTGATAATTTTATGGAAGTCTGTTCCATCACTTTTTTGGACGTTTCTAAAGTATTCAAATCTTTTCTAATTTTACTTAATTCCTTAAAATGTTGTTTTGAATCTTTTTGTCTTCCTTTTTTCAAGGATTCTAAAATTTGATTCAAAACTATTTTCTCTTTTTGTTTTAATAATGGATATGCTTTATTTATTTGAGTAATTCTTTCAGGAAAGTCAACTATTGAAAATATATTTTTATTATATTCGTTAGAACTATCTATAGGATTTAGGTTATCTTCTTCTGATTCTTCTTCTTCTACTTCCGCCTTGCTATTTTTTTTTGTATTTTTGTTCTTTTCATTATCTTTGAATCTGAAAAAATTCCACACACTATCTTAACCAAATTTAAATTTAATAATATCTTTGTTTGAATATGTAAATTATAAATTTATTTTTATTGACCCTAATTGTAAATATTGAATAAGTTACTGAAAATTTAAAGTTGAGAAGTTGCTGACTATAAATTTAAATTTAAATAATTGAGTTCTTCTTTTTGATTATCATGTGGAAAGTAATGATGCCGAAAAAAATAGTTTTCGGAGAAAATGCTGCAAAAGAATTTGATTATCCAAAAAATTCTTTAATAATTACTACAACAACACCAGAAGTCTATAACAAATGGATTGAATATATGGGAATAACAAATTATGAAATTTATGACAAAGCTACACCTGATCCTGCTATAGAAACAGTAGAACAAATACAAAAGGAGTTTGAGGGCAAGGATATTTCTACTTATATTGGTTTAGGAGGAGGTAGCTCACTGGATATCTGTAAATATTTAAGCAAAATAACTGGTACTCCTAAAATACTTATTCCAACAACTTTTGGAACAGGAGCCGAAATGACAACATATGCAGTTATCAGCTTTGAGCACAAGAAAAAATTGCTACAAGATGAGGCTTTTTTGGCTGATGCAGCCATTGTAGATCCTTATTTTCTACCTGGTACCCCATTTAATATAATGCGAAATTCTGCTTGTGATGCAGCTGCACAAGCATCAGAAGGATACGATAGTAAAATTGGCAATCCCTTTACTAGGTTCTTTTGTAAAGAAGCTTTTGATATATTGGAAGATGCTATAATAAATGATAAACATGAGCTACTTCCATATGGTGCAATGTTATCTGGAATAGGCTTTGGAAATTCATCTACTACTTTAGGACATGCTCTATCCTATGTATTTTCTAATGAAGGTGTCCCACATGGATATTCGTTATCTTCTTGCACAACTGTAGCACATAAATTTAATGAGTCTATATTTTATGAAAGGTTTAAGAGAATCTGTCAAAAATTGAAATTTGAACCATTGAAATTGAAACAACCATTAGATGAAGCTGCAGATGTAATAATGCCTGACAGAGGTCATTTAGACAATAATCCAAAAGAAGTAACTAAAGAAGACATAATCAAATGTTTGGATGAAATAGTAAATGGTAATCCTCTTGCATAAACTAAAATCAATCCTAAAAACAAATAATTTTTTACATTTTTCAATAGAGTCTAATTAGTTTATGATAATTTAGTATAACAATAATTGATAAATATAAGAAACCTTTAAATTCAATTTATTGAATATCACCATAAGATAGGATAATGACTACCATCAACAAGTCTATGACAATTAACTCTCCTGTTAGTGAAGTTTTTACATATTTTGCACGACCTGAACATATGGCCAATCAATTTCCAGAAAATATGGGACTTAATATTCTTCCAATTGAAGTCAAAAATGGTTTTGGTGTAGGAACTATTTTTAGAATCAGTGGTGATTTTGACGGAAAGAGATTAGAATGGGATTGTGAAACGATTGACTATATTCCTCATAGAAAAATTGTAGCAAAAATGATCGAAGGACCTTTCAAAAGATGGCAAATTCAAGTCGAATTCGAAGAAATAGACGAAAAGTCTACAAAGACTGGAATTTCAGTAGATTATGATATGCCAATGGGACCTTTAGGAGGATTTATTGACAAGGTAAAACTAAAGAAGATAGCAGAAAGAGGAATCGAAAATGGACTTTATAGAGTTAAAGCTTTACTTGAAGGAACAGGTTCTATTCCAGTATACATAACACTTGATGCATATAGACAAATTCTAAAAGAAAAAGAACGATTGAATTGCTCAGTTTCTGAGACTATTCTCAAGATAATAGATAACCAAAAAGAAAAAACAACTACCACGACCAATACTCCTACAGCTTCAGTCTAAGTTAACCAACAACAATCTTTTCTTTTTACAATACTATTTCTTTAGATAAAAAATTTACATAAAATTTAATTCCATTATTCATCTTTAGGCTCTTTTACTAAACCTTTTATTTAAGATACATTTATTCAATCAGTAAACTCGTGGAGGAGTTACTCGAGTGACCTCCACGAATAATTTTTACAATTATTTTTTACGTCTTTATAAAGACTAGAGAATAAATATTTGATATTATGAAAATTACATGTAATTTATGTAAGAGAATTTTTACGAGAGAATGGAATTTAAAGAGACATTGGCACGATGTGCATAAAGTAGCGAATTATGGTAAAAGGGATAATAACGTAAAACAAGAAATTGAAGAAAATTTCCACCATACATCATTTAATAGTAATTCTTCTTATGAACAAAATGAGGATTATAATTATCCCCAGTCACAACCATATCCTTATTCTCATACTAATAATTTTCCTGATCCTGCTTTTTATAATGAATATAATAACATCCAACTTTTCCCTATTCACCTAATAATTCTGATATCACAGAAACTAGAACATTAAATATTGATGATAAAATAAGAATACAAAAAAAATTAAAAATTTTAGAAAATTCTCTCAACAAAGTTCATACTAAATCTTTTGTTAGTTCGAAAATGAGTGTGTTAAAAGATAGATGTTATCGCGAACAAAGTGATGAACCATTGAAAAGATATCTAGAAGAGAAATATGGGATATCTTTGGCCTGATTAGAAATAGATAGAATATATTCTTCGCTTATTTTTAATTCTTATAATTCAGGATGATTTAATGAAAAAGAATTTATTTTCTTCCATAAGAGATACTCAGAGGGTTCGTAGCTCAGCCAGGTAGAGCGTCTGGCTCTTAACCAGTCATTATTGGGTTAAAATGTCGTGGGTCCGAATCCCACCGAACCCGTTAATTAGTTACTATAATTGGTAACAAAAAATGTTTAATAATCCATACTATCATCAAATGATAATGGCTAGAGAGCATTTGATTTTTTATAGTTATAATATTCTTAGCTGTTGCGATGATTTATAGTCCATCTTCTACATTTGTTATAGCTGTCAAAAAAGAACCATCTTGTACTATTTCGGATGGTATGACAACTTGTTGCTGGAATGTAGAATGTGAAGGAGGAGGAAATGAGGAGCACTGCATGAACTGTAAACAAAAATCTAATGGTCAATGGGAATGCGGTAACGTTTTCACTCCAGGCTTGGTTGGAACTCCTATGTGTCCCGTAAAAACAGATAGTGGTCTCACTGTTAGACCGTCAGATGACGGAGACATCCCTCCAAACATTAAGGAACTTTTAGGTTCGAGTTTATCGGATAACCCTACTATTCGACCTGGTGATGATAACGGCATCCCTCCACTAAAAGGCAAAGGACTTTTGGGTCTATTGGATGAGAATATACCCACTATTCAACAACCATCGCCTGAAACTACAACACCTCCAAAAGACAAAACTATTAATTTACTTTCTAATTTTGATGATAGCATAATGACCCATGTTCCAAAAGGGGATAGTGGATTTCCGAATTTATTAAAAGAAGAAAGTGAGAATATTCTGAATGATGAGGATAATAAAGAAAAAGAACCTAAGCAAGGAGAAGAACAAGAACAACTTACAGCAAGTCAAGAAGATGAATTACAGTCTGAAGAATCTGATGAAGAGCAAGAGCATGAAGAACAACCACCATTAACAGAAACATTTAATTCAAATACCGAGTTAGTTGAATAATCCTTTTACAATAATCCCTAAAATTGTTTTTATATTATTATATATGATGTATTGGCAATGGCTGAAAATTTATTTAACAAGTTTAATGAATATATGAGATGTTCAAAATGATGAAATTAAATCTATAGTGTTAGGACTATTTGCTTTGATTGGATTTATTATTCTTATCTATTCTATATTTGTGGGAATCGTAGGAGAGCCATTAGCATCAGTAGCAGATACCGTATTTGTTACTGTGATTATTGGGTCTTTTACTTTGGTAGGAATAATTATTGGTCGGAGATTGTTAAAGAAATAATTTTTCTATCTTTGGAGGTATGAAAGGTAAATCTCAATTTCATACTTATAATATATCAAGGAATTGTATAGAAATTTCCACACGATTCCACTGAACTCAATGGAAATTAGTCTATTATTCTACAATTGTCTTACTTTTATTTAAAATAAGTTACTACTAATAAAAGCTAAAAACAAGGTAGTAGTAGAACTGTACCAAATGGAAGATATTCTACTCCAAACAAGATGACTAAATATATAAACTAATCATATTGTGAGAAGATAATCCTAATTCAACTTATCACACATAACTTGTAAAAAACAAAAATTGTAAATAAAATGATGATGCGCGATGTTTTAATTAATAGGTTCACCATTTGCAACTATATTATAATCGTCAAGTTTCTGAAAGCCAATAACTTCTAAAATATCAAAAGATATTTGCTTACCTGGTTTTAGTATTTGGGAAGGAGAAGTAATATGATGTTCTACTTTTTCTAATAAAGTTCCAGTTTTATCATAATATTCTGCAGATATTTTTACTTCATGTAAATCAATTGTACTATTGTTCTTAACATCACCTTTTGTTTCAACCAAGTTAGTGACACTTCTGTCTACCCTCAGATTTTCAATCGTTAAATTTATTCTCTCACCTTTTACATTAGCCGTATTATTAGAAGTATTATTTATTAAAGATGATTGTTGTGCTTGTACTTCTATATCAAAATAAGATAGAATACAAATTGAAATTAATGGTATTATAGAAAGATATTGGATTTTTTGATATTTGAATAAACTACTTAGTCTATTTCTTATCATACTGTAATATGTACAAAAAAATATTTAAATTGCTATATGAATAATGTTAGAGAACAATTAATATTATTGAAAAATAACCTTAAATCTTATTACTATAACAGCAGATTCTTATTTTTGCACCGCTATCGGTATTACTCCCTCGGGATATTTTAATTTCCTATACTTTCTGAATAATACAAAATCAAATTAGCTTCTAATAATAAAAGCTAGATAGATATTATCATAAAATTAGCTTACAAATTAATTTAATCTATTTCTTTCCCGCAATGCGGACATAATCTTTTTTGTAAATATGTTTTACCACTAAATTCTGTCAAATTCTCTGAAAGCAAGATAAGACATATATCCCAAGGAGTTACTATTGAATCTTGATACAATATACAAGGATAATCCATTTTATCCATTATCAAACAAATTTGACTAAGAGTTAGGTCAGTAGTAATTTCTTTTGTATACTCGAATTTAAATTGTTTAATAGGAATATCTAAAAGGTTATCTATGTCTTGATATTTCAAGAGCATAGAAATTTCACCGAGAATTATTCTATCACTAATAAATTGGTTAGAGTTTTCTAACAATATTCTTCTGATATGATTTTTAAACATTCTATTGAGAATATCTCCTAGTGATTCATCTTCCTTAAAAGTAACTATTTTCTTTTTTGGTATGGATGAAACAGAAATACCGGATTTATATCGCTTACCAATTTCAAGCATTTTCCTTGAAGAGATGGAAAAATAGTCACCGTATTGATTAGAAATAATAGAAAATGCTCTTCCAGTACTTTTCCATTTGTTCATTAAGTCATCAAATTTGATGTTTCCCTCTACTTGAGGAAAATAGTTAAAAAAAATATCCTCTATCTTAGTTCTAAAATAAGAATCAGGTATGGTATTTTTTCTCAAATGAGATAATATCTCACGTCCACCAATCGTCCCAATAGGATTATTTTGACTTACAACAATAATAGCATCTACAGCTGATTCTAAATATTGAGCACACATTTCTATAGCAACCCAGATATCTCTATTTTTATCCACAGATATACACGGTGTTTCAAATAATGTTTGAGAAAATAATTTTTCCAAAGTTAATTCAGAAAGTTTTCTGTTGAGAATTATCTTTCCACCTTCTCCTCTTTTAAAACTACCTTATTTATATAAATGATGCCTTGTAATATAACTTTATTACTAAGACATTTAGCTAAAGTATTATATTCCTATTATGGGAATTGGAAGAAATATAATGAATCTTTTGTTAAGCGTGATAAAATTTTAACTTTATTTAGATGTTATAGATATTGGGATTATGAATTAGCGCAGATGAATAAAGGTAAATACGATTAGAAAAGTCATTTATTCCTATTCATTTATCAAATTATCAGGCTACAAGAAGTAATTTCCATTTATCATATATACTAGGACACAGCTCCATGATGGTGAAGTAACACTGAAGATGAATATAATCCAAGAGGAGTTTATGACAGAGAAAAGCAAGGATGTTCAGAAATTGTGAGATAAGAATGTTTACACTTGTAAATCAGAATATGGTTGAATAATTATGAGTATAACAACCTAAAAATATTTTTATATCATTTCTCTTTCTGAAATAATTCTTAATTTTAATAGTGATTTAAAGTATCTGAATGATAATACCTATTGAAATGAATTTAGAAGAAAACATCAATGAAGAATTCAAGAAATTAAAGTATAAATCACGCTTAACAACAATTTAGCGATAAATAAAATGCTTCAATTACATAGAGATATTTTTCTGTAGGAAGATAATATTATTAACTGAAACTTATATTATGCCTATTTATCATGATTCATATAGTTAGAAACTGTCGATACATATTGTACAAAATATGACAATTAAAATATATATCTATAATTTTTATCTATAATTTATATATGCTTTGTAAATAATATTAATAATCGCTATATCCATGTCATTACTTTCTGGTTTAACCGGTATACTATCAAATGAGCACATAATGTTAATCTACAATAGTGACGATGAACGTAATAATGCTGCTGTAAATTATATAAATAAAGGATTAAAAGATGGACATCATTGCATTTATGCATCTATCAATGCATACGATAGTGAAAGTAGCTCTAATATTTCAAATTTATCTTCTAAAATTGATAATTACAAAGAGAATATTGAAAGTGGAGAATTACGTATTATTAATTTTAAATCTTATTATGAATCAGCACTACATGGAGACCTATCACCTTTTAAAAAGTTAAAAACCGAATTGGAAAAAACTCTATATCATCGCCAATCTGAAGGAAAGAAAGATGCAATATTAGCCTTTGCTGATGCAGCATGTTTCTTGTCACATAATAAACACTTTGCAGAATGTAAAATATTGGAAAAGTGGTGGCATGAAACTACAACTGAATGGGCACAAAATAATCAAAATATTACTGTGGTATGTCCTCATCCTAGATTAGTACTTGACAATCCTTTATTATCTGATACAAAAGGCCATCTTAATACGTTGCATACAATAACGATTGATTTATAAACCAATCTACAGAGAACCAAAAGAAGAAGAGAAAAAGTAAACGAGTCCTTATAGTCGAACCAGAACCAGATATTCAGTATCTATATTTTTTTTATATAAAATATTATGGTTTTCCAATATCAGATGTGAAGGTTGTACAAAATGGTAACAGATGTTTAGAATATCTATTTTCTAGTACAGATGACGACGACAACAGTGATTATGACATCATTATACTAGATACCCATCTCCGTGACATTTCAGGCTTTGAAGTTGCACAAAAAATTCGTGATAAACTTCCAAATAAAAGAATCATATTAACTACAACATATCCATTAAATAATATAAGAAATATAATAGATTCAATTGGAATAAAAAGCGAAGATGTGTTTTTAAAGCCCTTTAGCTTTTCTAAATTATTTTCTATTTTAAAAGAACCAAGAATTTCATACAACTAAACCTATTGACAACAACAGATGACTCATCATTTAACATATATTAAATAAATTCCAAATAAAAGCACCTGTAACTAAATTGATAAAACACATAATGACAGTTTATCGGTTAAATCTGCAGTAAGCATCACGTCCTCTTTCAGTTTGTTTATTGTTTATTTAAGCTTTAATTTGATTTAGAGACAAAATGGCTTTCAACACTACGAATACACGTTGATATAAACACGTAAAATAGTTACTAATCTTGATGTAATAATGGTATTATATACCTCTCTATTCAAAAACAAATAATAAACAATTATTATAACAATCATTTATAATTCAAGTTATTAACAATTTATAAAAAAATAGATTTGTATAGAAATTTCTAGAGGATTCCACTGAACCCGATGGAAATTTCGTGACACTGATTCCCTCTCCCGTTTTTTCAACATCATCTTAAAAAACTTTTAAAAGCGACAGAACTAAATATCAAAATCATTCCTTTATATTAGGAGATTATAATTATGGTGTCCAAAAAACGAGTAAAATTAAATTTAGAGATTGATATCGATATTCCAACAGACGTTATAGCAAATAGGACTAGGATTAGAATGGTTGAGGATGGAATAATAAAGAGTATATCTAAAGGTTTGTACCAAGAAGGACTTTCATTTGATATCAAAAAATTTATTTTTGATATAGAAAATCATAATAAATTCAACTAACAAAATACAACAATGTTCTATATTGAGAGTTTAAAATTTTCTATGATGATAGTTTCTGAAGTAATAAATACTTCAATACAAGTATAGAACATCTCAAGGGAAAACTAATGATTAGTTGTTCTCGTCATTTATTTTCCTTGTGCTAGTATGAGTCGTATCTATACCAATTAGCCTATATTTTCTAATTCTATTTACTTATAATATCACTAAGCAGGAAAAAATATTTGCTATCGTGTTTAATATATGTAATCTTACTACTTTAAAGTATTCCAACAGCGATTTGATTAGAAAATATATGCTAAGTGGTATATAAGACCTCTTCTGCTTGTTCAGGCTATGACAATTAAATTAACTTTGTTCACACATATTTTTAAGTATTCTGAGAAAATCTATGATTAATATCAAACTCATAGGCAAAAAAAAGCCATAGCCTTCTACACTTAATCCTTGGCAGCACTGAGGGCTATGGTTTCTTTCTTTTACTAATAATTGCAGTCAATTTTTAAATATTATTTTTTTCATTATAATTTAATTACCTTAGTCGTCATCTCAATTGATTAAAGGATACAGCATGTTTATTTTTTTACTTTTATTTGGCAAAGAGAATTGTATTGAAATTTCTAGAGGATTCCACCGAAACCAATAGTTTAACAGGTTGAGCATACTAGTTATTAAAAACAAATTGTAAAACCAGAATAAAAATAAAAGTAAATCCAGATTAATCGCTTACTGAAAAAATGAATCTTGTGATTCTAATCTTTGTAGCCAAAAGGCCAAAATAATATTTTTAAAAATAGTCTACCCATAAAAAGATCTAACAAGAGTGACAAGAAATTCATTATAAGACTTAAGAAAAAGTTGTATAAAAAGATTTTTCTTTGATTTTTTACAGATTGACAGCCAGCTAAAAAGTAGTTATAAGGAACTAATGTCTGACTCTTACACTATTTGTGATTGGATTCTAATTTCTCAGAGATTTAATTATTTGGTAATATTTGTCCTTGATCAATTTTATTTAGCAGTTTTGGTTGAATCCACAAAAGAAATCAAATAAATGTTTAAATCATTTAAAACTACATAAATAATTAACAGCAAAAAAACTTATTTTTTATTTACTAGATATAAAAAAAGTCCTTTAATTGCATTCCGAATTCATAAGTCTAGGCTATTATCATCTACATATTTGCAAACGGATTTTATGAATAGTATTAAACAAACATCTCAAGAACTTACTGCATTAATTAAAGAGTTAAGAGTTAAATTATTAATAGTAAGAGATTTGTATATCAAGATAGAACAAAAAGCAATACAAGAAGAAAATTTTACAGAAGAAAAAATTGCCAAAATAGTTGATCAAAAATATAAGATGGATTAAAAACTATAACTGCAACAACTACGAAGACTAATAACTCTACTATTTTTCAACATTTTCAATAAATAATTAAATTAAATAAATAATTTTTTATATTTGATTATTAAGTTACATGCAATGAAGAAAATATTATTATTAATATTATTGGATTCAAGTATATTAATCACTATATTTAGTAGTGCTGGTCTCTTATCCTCATCAACTTCATACATATCAGATTCCTCAATGTTTCTAAACAAAGCATTTGCTCAAGAATCAGTATTCATTGCTCCAGGAGCAGCCGATCAAAGCAACTTAGAGCCATTTGCTCCATCTCAACTCAGCATACCGATAGGAACTACAGTTTCATGGAGAAATGATGATTCAACAGAGCACACTGTAACTGCTAATGATCGATCATTTCACTCTGGTCCAATATCTCCAGGAGATACATTTGATAATATATTTGATTCACCTGGAGAATTTGCCTATCATTGTTCAATACATCCCTTTATGAAAGGTGTAGTTATAGTCGAATAATCCTCTTCTTGTTTATTTGGTAGTAACCTCTTTTTATAATATTTTTTTTGGTAATTATAATAAAATATGTTTTTACTAATATTATAGATGATTTTGTTAAATCATGACATTAAAATTAAAATAAAAATGGATAAAATAAAATGTTTTTTATTCTATATATGGACTACCGTTTTCATATGAATTGCTGCTATCATCACCATATGGATTGCCATCAAAATATTGATCTAGGTAAAATTCACTTTCATAATGGCCATAATATCCACCATATCTATCTGGATTATATTCTCCTTCTGCCATCGGTAATCCTTCTCTATAATAGCCATTCATCATTGGTGGATATCCATTGTCTCCTTCTGGTAGATAATCGTATGATTGTTTTTCATTTTCATATCCTTTTGGTTCAGCAGACACTTGAGTTATTGGTGTTGTTGTTGTAGTATTAAATAACAAAAATGTACTCAACGTTATCGCTGCTAAAATGATTAATGAATTTATTCTATTCATTTTTTAACGAAGAATCATTTAATAATATGAAATATAAAGTGAATTATATTACGTTATATAACAAAATTGTCTCTTTATATTACCTATGAATACTAACTTTCTTATTTTAATATTATAATTATATTATATTTATCTATATTATTATTTAGTTTGTAGCATAATTTTTATCATTTTCTTCCAATTATTCTAACACATGCCAGCAAACAAATCATGGCATGATTATAATGAATCTTTGATAGAACGTGGACGTGTTCTAATAGATTTAGATTTCATCAGATCATCCAACAACGAAGAAATCAAGAATATGAATAAAGACAAAGTGGGAGCACCATTCCAGTATTCTGATAATTACATACAGTTTTTAGCATTCCTAAAGACTGGTTTCAAGATTCCATACCGTACTGTGCAGGGAATAGTACGTGGATTATCAGACTATGTAAGAAGAATTGAAGAGATACACTTTACACATATCACAGGAGACGAATCATCAAAATAAAACCATCTGTTGGTGGGAATCTAGATTTTCAAGATGATCCTATAACACTTATTGTTGATGCATCAGGTTTGACAATTTCAAAGAAAGGTGATTACATATAGAAGACAAATGGAAACGTGAAAAGAAAAAGGAGTTTGTAAAACTACATATATCTGTAGACGAAAAGTCAAAGAAAGTAGAGTATCATTTAGGATAACTAAAGAAGGAAATGTACATGACACAAAAAAGTTTGGACCTCTAGTACAGAGGAAGCAGTAGCAGTAAATATGATATAGACAAAGTGTACGGAGACAAAGCATATGATAACAGAGAAATAACTTTAACATACTTGACAACAAGATTAATGCAGAACCGGCAATAAAGATTAGAAAAAATGCGTCAGTCAGATCAAAAAAGGTTGTCCATTAAGAAGAGATGAGGTCCTACTTATCAGGAAATTGGGATATGATGTGGATGGAAGAAGGATTTGAAAGATGCAGGTAGAAGAGATGGATAGCTGAAATAGTATTCTCTGCAATCAAAAGAGTATTTGGAGAGGATCTCTTATCAAAGAAGTTTAGTGCACAGAAAATTGAGGCTGGTCTAAAGATTATGCTTTACAATAAATACATGGCATTGTAAACACAAACAAAAACCAGATCAAACAGGGAGGGGCATAAAAGTAAACAATGGTGAATTAAGCTACAGACTAATTATTATTATTAATGTAATGATTGAACAAGACAGAAAAAGAAAACTGAGACAACAACAAATTCTAATTCATAAACCTACTAAACCAAAATCCACTACTACAACAATGATTATACCTTCTTTATTATCTCAATTATATATCTATTCCAAGCGTAATCGAATCAATAAAAATATTCAAATTACAGATGGTTTTAAAGTTCATAACTATCCGTTTAATAACTTTTCAAAGGAAGTTCAATATGCATGATTAGTTTAGTGAGAGTGCTTTTGGCTCGGAATTGGATAAAAAGATTGACTATCGGGAATTGTCGAAAGACCTCTATTATCAAAAGAAATATAGTTTAATAAAAGATAAAAATAATGACGATAAAGAAAAAAGATTTGGAGAAAGAATTTTAATTCATCAATCAATTAATGTGCTTTATGATTGTGCTCATTTAGTTCTTCAACTGAACTAAAAGCCTCTCCACATTGACAATTGTATTTCTTTTCATTAGTATCTTGTGATGACATATTTTGTTATTAAATAACTATGAAACATATTATTTATTAGTAGTAGCATATCGTTAACAGTCATGTGAACCAACACATGAGTTCATCATGTAAACTGTTTCTAGTTATATTGCCATGAGAGTTATTGTAGTTACATGTCCAATCAGATACTGCTTTTCCAATATCAGATTCATTTCTAAATGTAGAATTATTGATTGCTTTTCTCTGTAACCACATCCATCTAACCTCTATAAGGTTCAGGTGGGGAGATATGGTGGTAGGTTGAAATACAAGAACTATTCTTGGATAGTTATACGTACTATTGCATTTCTTGTCTTTTTTGACCTGTGTATAGATGTACATTATCCAATACAACAAATATTGTTTTTATACTGGAATTATATCTGGAATCGACACGTCGCATAAAATCTATAAACTGCTCACTGGTCTTGTTTCTATAGCAGTGTGTATACATCTTATCATTTGTATAATCGTAAACACCAAATGTATTGAGAATTCCTTTTACTTTCTGTGCTTTTTCTATCTTGGACTGTGTGGAACACCATGATGGACCGCCATATGTCTTTTTGCTGCTATTGGTCCTTTCTCATCTTGATATAACAGTATGGAATCAGGAGGTGTGTTATACCTTAATTCTTCAATCCTATTTTTTTTAATTCGTATTCAGGATCTCTGCTTTTACCCAATACCGTCTTTGAATTCCTCCACTCTATACCATGTTTTACCAGGACATTCTTTATCTCAGTATGACTGATACTCTCTACCAACTTCTTTTCTTCCATTATGTATCCTGCAAGTACACGTAACGACCATGTAGAGAATTTCAGTCTGTACTTTCTGGGGTCATTAGATGCTATCTCTACACAATCTTTCTTTCTATATCATCTGTAATCTTGTGAGCATTTCGTATATGTTTTCTAGATACAATACCATCAATGCCTTTTTCATTCATTAAATCTGTGTATCCATTTACGTATGTTATTATCGTGATGATTTGTAATTTTTCTTATCTCAGGTACTGTGTGTATCCTTCA
>CAWIYT010000166.1:0-6383 GCA_963840085.1 uncultured Nitrososphaerales archaeon | reverse complement strand
ATAATAATAGCAAATATATTATATATAAATCCATCATCATCATGAAGAGGAAATTAAACTTAGCAATTAATGGTTTTGGACGAATAGGACGAAGTTTCCTTCGTGTCTGTCTTAAAGACAAAGAATTCATGGATATGATAAATATAGTAGCCATAAATGATTTGACAGATTTAAAAAGTATTGTACATCTTTTAAAATTTGATTCTACATTTGGAAGATTTGATGGTGGTGAAATAGATATTGATGAAAATAATAATTTATTGATAATAAATAAAGAATTGAAAATAAAAATCTTTGCAGAGAAAGATCCTTTAAACTTACCATGGAAAGATCTTGACATTTATTTTGTAATTGAATCTTCAGGTAAATTCACAGATGCGAATAGTGCTAAAAAACATATTGAAGCAGGAGCAAAAAAAGTAGTCATCTCTGCACCTGCAAAAGATGTAGATATTACTGTTCTTTTAGGAGTTAATGATTCCAAATATACAGATGAAAAGCATAATATTATATCCATGGCTTCATGTACAACAAATTCACTTGCTCCTGTAATCAAAGTATTAAATGACAAATTTGGAATCCAAAATGGATATATGACTACAATTCATGCTTATACCAATGATCAAAGATTACTTGATTCTTTTCATAAAGATCCACGACGGTCACGTTCAGCATTGATGTCTATTATTCCAACTACTACTGGTGCTGCCAAAGCGATAGGGGAAGTAATACCTGAATTAAAAGGAAAGATTGATGGTCTTGCATTACGTGTACCAGTAAGTAATGGATCAATTGCTGATATTGTTTTAACACTTAACAATGAAGTTACAAAAGATGATGTAAATAAAGTGCTAAAAGAAGCATCAGAAAGTTACCTAAAAGGAATTCTTTCATATACAGAAGAACCAATAGTTTCATCTGATATTATTGGCGATTCACATTCATCTATTGTAGATGGCTTGAGTACTATGGTTTTAGGTAATAAAGGAAGAAATGTGAAAGTTTTGTCTTGGTATGACAATGAATGGAGTTTTGCTTGTAGGCTGGTTGATTTAATAAAGTTTATTTATAATAAAAATAATAAGATTGATTAAATAAAGAACATTTAAGTACAAAAACTTGTTTGCATTATATACAAGACTTATTTAACTGAGGATCTTAAACAATTCTTATGTCAGGTGATCAATTATTTTCAAAAATACTTGTTCCTATAGATGGTTCAGAACCCTCTTTTCATGCAGCTCGAATAGCAAATAACATTGCTAAAACATTTAATTCAGAAATTATTTTTCTTTATGTGGTAGTTTCTCCTTATAAATATGAATACGCCAATCTAACTGGTCTTGTCACTCCTAAACAAATTGATATGATTATTCAAAATGCAAAAGAAGAAGCTAAAGACTGGTTTAATAGAATAGAAGATATGGTAAAGAAGGAGAATCCAAATATTAAACTATCAACAAAAGTGATATTAACAGGAATAGCTGTGTATGGTGAAATAATACAATATGCTGAAACAGAAAATATTGATTTAATAGTAATAGGAACAAGAGGTAGATCTGGAGTTAAAAGACTATTATTAGGAAGCACTGCATCTGGTGTAGTCACATATGCAAATTGTCCAGTTTTAGTTACAAAATAGATATTTTTGACAATTATATATTAATTGTTCTTTCTGAATTGCAAATACTTCGATATACCATTACTGTCTGAATAAACAATTTTAAAATATATACTCTTCAGCTAATGATTTAAAAATGTCACAATAAATATATTTTGTAGATATAAAATATATTAATTAAGATGAAACATTAACAAATTTAATTGAAGTCTCAAATTTATTTATTAAAAGAAAATCTCAAATTTATCGGCATTAGTTAGCTTTTGGCTATAACAATATATAACTTAAAAAAATATTTTAAATATATATTTGAAAAATGGAATGTATCCAAAAATATATACTAAATTAACTATATATACCAATTAGCCATATATTTTCTAATCAGATTTCATTATTCTCACATTCGATCAAGAGTAAAAGCTATTTGTCATCCTACTTATTGCGTTTAATGTCAAACTAATGTGAAGTATTCCAAAAATGAATTGATTAGATTATACAAGAAGGAAACTAATCTCAAGGTAAAGGAAAGAATGCTACTTGTAATAAAGGTAGAGAATGAAAATGTCATTCCTGCTTACGCAGCTGATGAATTACACATAGAAGTAGACCATGGGCATTGTACTGGTTAAAGAGATACAGAGAGAAGAAGGAATAGAATGGATTAAAGGACAGACCAAAAAGCGGTAGACCCCCAGACATACCAGAAGAGACAGAGTATACGAGATAAAAAATGAGTTAGCATCTAACAGACAAGGATGGACTACAAAACAGGTAGAAGATCTGATTGTCAGAAAAAGAGTGGTGGAATCAGATATCATTATACTCACATATATACAGACTCATGCACAAGTGGGGATTCAAACAGAAGGTACCAAGAAGAGGTACATGTGAACACAGCATCTAAGGAGGAAAAAGAACGTTTTAAAAAAGAGCAAGAAAGATACTATTGGATAATCTCCCCACCAGCAGCAGCAGAAGCAGGAAGGATTCACGGTAGTATCTACGGATGAATCATTTTTCTTCTTTGACTCTATTGTAAGAAGGGTATGGATAAAGAAAGATGAAAGACCCATTGTCAAAGTTACTGGATCTCATCAGGAATCAGTTTTGTTTGGTTCCATCATCAGTTTGGAAGGAAAACAATTGTTCAGACAGTATGATTGGTTCAATGCAACCACATTTTTAGATTATCTAAAACAAATTCATAGAAAATTTCCAAAATGTTACCTGTTCCTGGATAAAGCAAAACAACACTACAGATCAAAAAGGTACTGAAATATTTTGCTGACAATAAAGATAATTTGATTCCAGTATATCTTCCAACTGCATCTCCAGAATTTATGGTACTGGAAGAGATATGGCATATAGCCAAGAACGATCTTCTAGTCCTACAGTACTATTCATCTTTTACAGATTTTAAAAATAAAATATCTCATATTTTAGAACAAAAAGATTCAATCTGAATATGAGAAACTATTTGCTTGCTAAAATTGATAATTAGAAAACATAAGCTAGTTGGTATAGCTATGATATTATAATTTGTAAAGTTAGAAAGCATCTAATTACTTATCCAAATATTCAAATGATATTATATATAATATTCTAAAATCTTTTCAAGGTTATCTTTATTAGTATCATCTCTTGTAAATTCCGTATACCTTGATAAATCTCTAGGGGTCACCAGACCAATTGGTTTGTTTATTTCCGTTTTATTATCAACAACCAGCAAATGTCTGATATTGTGTTGTAACATCATATCAATTGCTGTTGATAGCGATTCATTAGGATTAATTGTGACAAGTGGTAACGACATTATTTCTTTAATTCCTACTTTGCTAGTATAAACATCCTTAACACAGATTTTTCTAACCAAATCACGTTCAGTAACTACTCCCTTTGACTTACCAAAACTATCAACCACTATCAATGAGCTTATATTCTTATCTTTCATCTTTATTGCAACTTCCTGAACAGATGCAAATTCTTCAATAGTTTCTATTTTTTTACTCATGATTTCAGCAATGGTTATTTGCATAAACTAACATATTAAATCTGACCATTTAAGTCTTTTATTAGAAATGCTCTAATGCTAGCAACAACTAGAATAGATTAGTAAAATTATAACAAAAATTAAATGATATTTCCTTTATCTGTCTCATTTTTTAGTAATTGATCATTCATTTTGTCTTATACGTTATATTGTAATATTATATATTTTTACATATTATTTATATTATAAAAATTGACCTTTTATTTGAGTATTAAGTAAAAAAGAATTATAAATGTTGTTTGAAAATATTTTAAGTGTGTAGGAACAATAACGTATTGTTTGGTAATTATATTTGCTTTATTAATTCATATTGTAAATAAATGTAAATAAATGAAAAAGTTGTTTATTTTGAAAAGATATTATAATCTTAAATTAGGAAATTGTAAAAGATATTGTTTCCTATCATTATATCTTGATATTGAAAGCAGATAGAGAATCAAATGTATGGTAATAACAAGAAAGTATACTATACTTCCCTTGTCTCCAACATTCTTCTACTGAATTAAATTCTGGTGATCCTACTGGAAGATATTCCAGTCTGATGGTATCTTTATTTGCATCAAGAAACTTCCTGGTAATCTTAGAACAGTGAGGTGTTGCTCTATCTACAAACATAATAAATTTTCCAAATCTTTTCTGTACCTGTTTTAGATAATCTACAAAGATAATACTGTTAAATTCATCGTATTGTTTGAATAATTGTTTACTATCTATGGATAGGCAACCATAGACAATTGTTCTTTTGCGAGAACCTGTTACAGTTACAACAGGTCTTTTCCCTTTAGAGATCCACTTCTTTCTTTTAACTACATAATCATGTACAAATATTGATTCATCTTGTACAATGATGTTCCAACCTGATTTTAGATTGTCCAGAATCAGTTTTACTCTTTTTTGAATTTCCTTTTATCCTTTTTTGATGCAGTATTGACAAATCTTTTCTGTGGTACTTTTGGACTAAAGCCCCACTTGTGTAATAAACGGTAGATGTGTACCTCATGATATCTTACTCCTGTTTTCTTGTATATCAGATCCATTACTTGTCTGAAATCCCATCCTGTATTATTATCTGCTAATTCATTTCTTATTTTTATCATAACATCTTTTGGTACATCTGGAGGTCTACCACTTCTTGGTTGGTCTTTCAATCCTTTCAATCCATCATTATCAAATCTATGTAACCACTTGTAAGCCCATGTTCTAGTTTTACTTAATTCATTTTCTGCTATTGATGCTGCTTCATTTTTATCAATTCTGACACGTCTTACAAGTAATATTCTTTCTTTTATTTTGGCATCTATTTCCTTCTCGTATGCATAATCTAATTGTTTACGTGAGAACAATTATTGTTAACTGCAATAAATGTAACCAAGCTAAATGTATTACGAACAACAAATATTAACAACATAACGAAATTTAGTTAGTCAGTATACAATTTAGTATTATATTTATACTCAAAAAGTATTTCTACTATAACAAGCATTATTATTACTACTAACAATAACAATAACAAATTTACCCATATCCTGAAGAATAGATTAATTGTAAAAGAATATCACTATTGCTATTGATGCATTTACATTTATAAATATAATAGTAAAGAAATGGTGCTAAGAATAGAAATTCTTGGTGACTTTAGTTACTTATAATAATTGTTATTATATATTAAAAGCCACAGCCTTCTACTACATAATAATGAGATAGCAAGCAGAAATGGTAGTAGGCTATGACGTTAGATTATGCCTTATTGATTGTAAACAATTTCTAGACTAGAAGTTATTTATTATTTGGTTAACTTTGTTAATCAACAAAATTTTTTGATGAATAAATAAAAAACCATAGCCTTCTATCTATCTAACTAATGAGTCAAGCAATGTTGTAGTAGTAGAAGAAGGCTATGGCGAAGTGTTTTTGTGTTTATGTCTGTGTCTTTGTTTTTGTCTTTGTGTTTGTGGAAGATATTTCTTTATATGATTCTCAATGCCAGTTAGCGAAATTAATTATGTAGTAGTGTGTGTAAAAATACCGTGTTTTCATACTATTTAATACTTAATTTTTAATATTTTTTGTAAGGTAATATAGATATAATATCAGTCGCTAGAATAATAGATTATTAATTAAAATTATAAAAGCCATAGCCCTACATCTTTCTATTTGTAAGGGCCAAGAACCATCATAGAGATGGAAGGCCATGGCTAAATTAGTTCGCAATTTACCTTTTGTGTGGATAGCGTAATATTCTTCTAATTATAAAATATTTAAAAATTAGTGAACAAAATTAACCATTATTATCTAATTAATTGTCATGGTCCTCTAAGGATAAACCACAACAATAGAGGAGGCTATGACTGGAATAAATCCAATTATTGAAAAAAGAACTACTGTCACAAATATCAATGGACTAGCACTATATAATGATGTAAACAGGGCAGTACAATTTGAATCAGGCAATATTGCAGCATTAACAGCAAAATTCATCAGATAATTTTTTTCTAATTCATTTCAAATTTTTTAATATATATTGCTAATACTATTAAAATTTCAAAACTGAATTTTGAAGGAATAAATTGTTAAAATTATTATTTAATCGAATTTTATTTTAGAAGGATAACTTGATTATCACTTAAATTACTTTTAAAATAAATGAGGAGGGCTTAATTCTCATTATTTTAGTTGAATTCTTATTATTGTTACGTTGAATTTTTTTAGTAG
>CAWIYT010000165.1:0-18576 GCA_963840085.1 uncultured Nitrososphaerales archaeon | reverse complement strand
ATTCTTGGTTGGAAAAGTATCAAATATCTTTCAGAAGGTAATATGACACATATGACTGCAGGAGGAAAAGAAATCCTAGTAGCTAATGTTAAAGGAAACTACTATGCTATTGGTAATATTTGCACTCATGCAGGCGCAGAACTGTATGAGGGAGAATTAAATGGCAAAGAATTAACATGTCCTTGGCATGGGGCTAAATGGGATATCACAACCGGTAATTTAATACGGTTCCCACAAAACCTCAAATCTACGGGATTCTATCCAGTAATAATAGAAAATGAAATGCTTTATGTTGAGGTTCACTAAATTCTTTCTTTTTGTAGATTACTCATATACAATAGACAAATTCTTGTTTTACTATTAATTTATATGGAATTTTTTAATAATTTCTTATATGGAAATATTAGAAGATCATGATTCTGCTAAATATCTATTTAATAAATATTCTACAAATCAAAGAAAATGGAATTTTATTATCTCGACTTCTCAAGTAAAGGACTCTTTTTTCTTGATGCTATTGTTTCTAATCCTGATGAAGTTTGGCAATTAAAAATTGATTCTATTTACAAACCTAATCCCTTAGTAACTGGGTACAAAGATTACAGCAGATTCTTCTATAATAGAAAAAAAACTCAATACAACACAATTTGGATACAGGAAATTCGATGCACATGTACTTAAGAATTTTCTAACAAATATTTCTAAAGATGAACATAATAATTCTATTAATAATATGGATGTTAATGTTCGCCTTAATTCCCTTCTTTCATCACTTATCCAGTGAAACCAATTAAAGGACAGAATTATCTTTACGGCCCTTTTATTTTTACAGAAAAAAGAATGACAAAGTTCGTTAATAAACAAGATGAAATATCTGACAAACTATCATACCGAATGCATGAAAATATCCGAAGAAAATATTCATTATATCGATAAAATAAAAAAGTTTTCTACTATTTCTGATCAGTTATTCATGTCTTCGTTTCATCAATAAATAAACTACTGTGAGTAAGATACCAGAAAGTAATGCTATGCTTATATACTCACTCTCAAGTCTATATGAACAAGTTGTTTCTTGAAAAATGCAACTTAAACTAAAGAACAATAGATTCCATATTGAGTGGCCAAGTATTGCGAACCATCCTTTTCCACTTATCCATGTTCTTAAACTAAAAAAAAGTGACGGAATTACAAATAACCAATTTGCATATGATAATTGATTAGCTTCGATACTATATGTATTTAAGATATGTAACATTGCCCATGCTATTCCACCAATTAGTACAAATAGATTATTACCAAAAGCATAAAATGGAATTCCAAAAAATAATGACTCTTCTATTGGTCCAGCTAAAATAACTGGAAACATAGAGAGTGGAAGATTTGGTTCTTCGTATTCCACTATTGAATTATCTATTATTATTGTTCCTATAGAAGAAGAAATTATTCCTATACTATGATAAAATAAAAACATTATAATCAAATACATTAATGAATTATTATAGTATCGAGAAATCCACTTTTTTGGATTAATATCTTTATAAAAAAGTTTGATCAATGAATCAGCCATTACATCTACAAAATTTCAGCTTACTCCAATATAAAAATACACCAAATCTCGTTCTTCTTTAAAGATATTATATTGAAAACAATATAATCTAGATATGAAATATTTCATTAGTATTAGTTTTAATACAACAGAGTTATTTCAAGTAAAAGGAAATGAAATAAAAGTATCTATCAAGTCAAAACCAGAACTAGGAAAGGCTAATCGCGAATTAATTAAATTATTATCTAAGTATTTTCAAGTTTCCACTGATAAAATAAAAATAATCCAAGGTGCAAAATCAAGAAAAAAGGTAGTTTATATTTTAGATTAATCTTATAAGTTTGGTATATATATATAAATTAATAAATTTTTGTTTCAATTATAATTGTCAATATACAATGTATCTTTAAAATAATAGATACAATGATAACATAAAATAGTTGTTAGTTGTAAAAATTTTTCTATTATGAAATTTAAAACACACTATTTAGTTTTTAATACAAAAAAAAGAATAGACTTTATCAATATAACTCCAGAAGTAAGAACGGTAATCAAAGAAAGTCAAGTTAGAGAAGGTTTATGTCTTGTAAATGCTATGCATATATCTGCTAGTGTATTTATCAATGATAATGAAACAGGGCTCCATTATGATTTTCAAAAATGGCTTGAAAAGTTAGCTCCTCATAATCCTATTGAACAATATAGACATAATGATACAGGAGAAGATAATGCCGATGCTCATTTAAAACGTCAAATAATGGGACGAGAAGTTATAATAGCTATAACTAACGGAAATTTAGACTTTGGACCATGGGAACAGATTTTCTACGGAGAATTTGATGGTCAAAGACCTAAAAAAGTTCTTATCAAAGTAATAGGTGAGTAAAAGTCAGATATTAATAAATATGAAATAAAAATTATTAAAACTAATAATACTAATAATAAAAACAAATTCTTTTAAATTAAGATTAATATTACTTTTTACACAAACTTTTATAATTTATTTCTTTTGTACCTCTTTATAATATTTAAGAAGATTCTTAACTTGCTCATTCTTGTTAATTATGTCACCAAGAGTTTGGTGTTCATTTATTTTTTTCGTCTTAATCCATATGATATTTCCATCAAGATCCGTCTCAATTAATTTTGATCGTTCCAAATATTTAAAAATAGTATTAATTTGAGTAGAGTTAAATTTTCCACCCATCATTTTTTGTAAATTTCTAACTTTAATATAATCAGCAGATTTTTCCAATACATCTAGAAAGAATTCAATATCTTCTTCACTTATTTTATTTATAGGATTGCTTTTTTTCTTTTTTTGTTTTATATTATGATTTATTTAGATGTAATTATAATACTTTGCTATAGAGAATGCTTTCAATATTTACTAAATAACCTATCTTCGACTTAAGTTACTTATCTCATATACATTATAAATTAAATTTATTATACTATTTTGCTTAATTCAATATTCTCGATTTTTATCTATTTTTTTAATGTTATTTTTCTGTTATATCTATTTCCTTATTGACATTGTTTCTATGAATTTGCAAGAGCATATCTATCATCACAAAAAGTTTCTCGTATTTTCTTTCCTTAAATGACTATATATGGTCAAGATAATTTGTATATCAAAGTTTTAGAAATTATTATTTTCAATATCTTCTTTAGATAAATTCTTACTTTTTCAGTTAATTCTTTAGTTATTTCCTATCAATCAACATTATAGCGCTCGGGTTCCTTCTCTTGGCATTTCCTTTCTTTCTAATGATCTAAAAAGCATATCTTCTTCTTTTCCATGATACATACATTTGTAAAATTGAAAATCTATTATTTCTTTTGATATTGTATTTGAATTTTTTTATCAGTAAGTATTATAGTTAAATGTTATTATTAACGATTTAATCATTTTTTCAATTATGATCTTTGATGGATTCAACATAGAATATTTGTTAAATTGGTAGAATAATAGTAAGGTTAAGGATTGTTAAGATTTTTATTTTATTTGAATTTAGAATAAAAAAATAAATAAATGAAAAATTTTTGAAATTCTTTTTCTATTTTATGGGATAGATCTGCTGTATAATTTTCCTTCTAATGCTAGTTTGTACATTTCTGCAACGTACGGGTTCTTTGCTGGTGTTTCAGCTCCAAGTTCAACTAAACGTGCATAGACTCTTACTACATATGCAAGAGCACCCATGAAAGCTACAACTACACCCATGTTAAACATCCAGTGGTTAGGTACTGAGAAGATTTCTTCTACGAACCAGAAGTGCCACATCTCGTTAATTCCTATTGTGAACATTGTGGCTAGATAACCAATAATGGTTATTTTTAATCCAGTATTCATAGAATTGTTTGGACCTCTTAGAATCGGAACTCTTCTGTCATACATTGCAACAAATCCCCATCCTAGTGGTAATGCAATGAAATGACTGTATAACCACCAATGAGCTGGTGTAAATGCAGAATCACGTATAGCTGTTTGATGCAATGATCCATCGACAAAGTTATCGACTTCTACTGATGCAGCAATAGAACCTAGCATAATTACCATTATATAGATCTTTTTTAGTCTTTGAATTTCAACTTCTTTTGGTATTAGTGCGGGCATCTGAGCCATATCGATTAATACAATACTCTTTGAAGTAGAATATAAAGATGTTATTGAAAAAACAATTACAAAAGATATAATTATTATTATAAATTGTAATTATTTTTAATTAATATTATAGTATTAAATGTAATAATATAAGATTTACAAAGCAAGTGAAATTATCATTAATGATAATCATCAATGATTATTAGAGTTATATATTCTTTGTAATAATGTTCACAAATATCCAAATTTAATGGCCGCAAATATTTGCTATTATTATAATTATTGAAATAAATTTAACTTTTAGTATATTAAATTATGATTGCTTTAAGTTCATTCTTGATATGTAATGAAAATTATTTATTGATATAATAAAATACTCCAAAGTAATTACCTAGATTTCTAATATAATCTATTTTTATTAATTATTAATTATGCCTATATTTCTATTTTAAAATAACTATGATTCTAGACCTTTGAAAATTGTATTTACTAAACTTTAAAGATAAGTTTAATTCGCTATAATTTTACCATATTATTCTGTCAGATATTTATATTAATTCAAAAATTTGATATTTTTTAGTGTTTATAGAAAGCAACAGTATAGGATTAAATTAACTTTATTTTAATGTTATTTTCAATAGTATTTATCTCAGTTCAATATCGGTATGTTATTATTTATGTAGAACTTTATAGCTCTTTTAATAGTCCTTTTTATTTATTAAATAGAATTTAGTTTTCAGGAACTATTAAAATTATTTTGTATCATTCCTCTTATCATAATATGATATCTAAATATTTAATTATACTATTATAATCAAAAATTATTTATTTAATTTAGATAAGGTTGTTTGCTTAATATTTCGTTTAAATTTTATTCAATGTAATTATATTCAAATGATTTTCAAATATAAACAATATTTTTACTTTTTGATATAGCAAATTAAGATTTTCTAATATTGATAAATTATTAATAGTTAATTTTTTTATAAATTAATTAATTCATAAAAGCATCCCGGAAAGAGATAAATAATATTTATTTATTCTAAAATACTATGAAAAACAATGGATCTTTTTTTTTAATTCTGTTTTTGACCTTTGTCATATTAGTAATATCAATTCCTCAATTTGTATATGCTCAGACAGTAGAGAACGAAATTATAGAAAATACTTTAGAAACAGTAGAGAAGGCTACTGGCGGAGAAAATACTTTAGATATAGAGAAGAATACTCCAAGCAGTTTAGAAATAACAGAATCAGCAGCTAATAATGCTACTCAACAGGATTTTCAAATCGAAGATACTGCAACCAATATAGGTAATGCTACAGAAAGTGCAATAGCTGGCGTAGGAGAAACAACAGAAGGATCAGTTGCTGGTACAGAAAGTGCAGCAACTACTGCTACAGAAGGTACAGAAAGTGCAATAGCTAGCGTAGGAGAAACAACAGAAGGATCAGTTGCTGGTACAGAAAGTGCAGCAACTAATGTTACAGAAGGTACAGAAAGTGCAATAGCTGGCGTAGGAGAAACAACAGAAGGATCAGTTGCTGGTACAGAAAGTGCAGCAACTAATGCTACAGAAGGTACAGAAAGTGCAATAGCTGGCGTAGGAGAAACAACAGAAGGATCAGTTGCTGGTACAGAAAGTGCAGCAACTAATGTTACAGAAGGTACAGAAAGTGCAATAGCTAGCGTAGGAGAAACAACAGAAGGATCAGTTGCTGGTACAGAAAGTGCAGCAACTAATGCTACAGAAGATGCAAGAAAAAAGATAGAAGAAGCAAGATCTGATACAGAAAGTGCCCTAACTAATGCTACAGAAGATGCAAGAAAAAAGATAGAAGAAGCAAGATCTGATAGAGAAAGTGCAATAACTGAAACACCAGAAACAGCAACCCCTGCTCAACCTGAAGGTGCTCAAGAGACAATAACCCCTGCTCAACCTGAAGGTGCTCAAGATAAGCCAATGCTTACGTTGTTTGAAGCTGATGAATTCAATAAAATGAATGAGAAAACAACCCCTGCTCAACCTGAAGGTGCTCAAGATAAGCCAATGCTTACGTTGTTTGAAGCTGATGAATTCAATAAAATGAATGAGACAACAACCCCTGCTCAACCTGAAGGTGCTCAAGAGACAGCAACCCCTGCTCAACCTGAAGGTGCTCAAGAGACAGCAACCTCCTGCTCAACCTGAAGGTGCTCAAGAGACAGCAACCTCCTGCTCAACCTGAAGGTGCTACAAGAGACAGCAACCTCCTGCTCAACCTGAAGGTGCTCAAGAGACAGCAACCTCCTGCTCAACCTGAAGGTGCTACAAGAGACAACAACCCCTGCTCAACCTGAAGGTACAGAAAGACCTTCTGAAGAACCTAAAGAAAATGGTGGCAATTTCCTAGATCAGATATTTGGAGGGATAACAAATCTCTTTAAATAATTTTTATGATTTGTAATCAATATCCTTGAATCAGAATATAAAAATTGCAAAAGAGTTTCACGAAATTACAAAACATTCACCTATAAGTATCTATTCTAATCGTCATTATATGGATTGGGAAAATAAACCCTTTCCATTCAAAATATATTTGAATAAACACAAAGTGAATTTACCATCTACTTTTCCCTATCCAATGGAAGATTCTATTGCATGTTTGAAAAAAAGAATAGATTTGAATTTATCAAAACAGAATCAACTAGACTTAAAAATCTTATCCCAAATACTTTTCTTTTCTGCTGGAATTACACGAAAAGTGAATTTTAATAATAATGTATACTATATGAGAGCAGCATCCGCCACTGGTGCTTTATACCCAATTGAAATTTATTTAATTTGTCAAAAGATACAAAACCTCGATGCAGGTGTCTATCATTTTTGTCCAGCAGATTTTACTCTAACACAGTTAAGAAAAGGAGATTTTAGATCAATGCTATTTATAGCTACAGGAAATAATAATAAAGTAATTCAAGCTCCAATTACATTAATTTTTACTTCAATAGCATGGAGAAATTCATGGAAATATCAGACACGTTCATATCGACATTGGTTTTGGGATGCAGGTGTGATTCTAGCCAATTTTCTGGCTTTATGTAACAATAATCTTTTATCTTCGCGAATTATTCTAGGATATCACGATGAATTAGTTAATAGATTACTTGGATTACAGAATCAAAAAGAAGCTGCTATAGCCTTAGCTACAATTGAAAGTTATTACAAGTATAATGATTCTAAGCAATTTAATTACAATCAACTTTCAACTCTAAAATGTGAAACCAAACCAATCTCAAAATATGAAGAAACCATTTATCCTGACATATGGAAAATTCATGAATCTTCTTATCTTAATAGCTTAATAGAAATAACAAATTGGACTTCAATGAAAAATAAAGGAAACTGGAATTCATGTAATAAAAAAAAATATCATGATGTTATAAATATCATTAGTAAATATAATATCGGAGATCTAATTTTACAACGTGGATCAACAAGAAGATTTTCAAAAAAGCCTATAACCATAACACAACTACAAAATATCCTATATCTTGCTAGTATAAACATACCTTTTGATTTTATTACCGATGAACAAAGCCTTATTGACATATATTTTATAGCAAATTCTGTCAATAATTTACAGTCTGGTAAATATTACTACAATAAATTAGAAAATAAGATAGAAGAACTTGAAAAAGGAGATTCCAGAGCTGTATCTGGGCATTTGTGTTTAGATCAAAAGTTATTTAGTGATGCAAGTGTAGTATTCTTTCTTTTAACAAATATGGATACGATATTAAAATACTTGGGGAATCGTGGTTATCGAGCTGTCCAACTAGAAGGAGGAATATGTGCTGGAAAAATATATCTTGCGGCATATTCTCAAGAACTAGGCGCTTCTGGTTCAACATTTTATGATGATGAAGTTACAGAATCTTTTCTTCCTCATTCAGATCAAAAAAGTACAATAATATCTATAGGAGTAGGTATTCCTGCTTATATAGCTAAACCTGGAAAGATATATACCAATGTTTTAGATAAGAAAGACTATTCTAATAATATTTAATTCTTAACTACAATAATATCAAAGAATAACAATAATAGTTGAATTAAAATTTGGATTGATAATCCCACAAGGCTGATGATTAGATCTACCTTTAAATGATCCAATATCCAATAGAACAATATGAATTTACAAAAAAATTTCAAGGTTAGTAGATAAATTAATTTTTTTTTGGTTTATATGCCTATGATCATTTTATTACTTATCATGAATACAAATAAATTTTTTTGAATGTTTCACATTATTATCATCAATTTCTTCTATTACAAAAAACTTAGATTGGGACAAATTGTTATTTGTGATTCTTACCATAATCTTGCATTATTAGCCAAGATTCTTCAACTCTGGATATTATTTCAAAAGCAAGAGGTGTCAATTACAGAACATATTTAAAAAAATATTATAAAGATTAGCAAAATACAATTTACTATGACATTAATTCCTTTCAATTTTTAAGAAGCATAATTATTTACTAAAAATTTTTTTTATTATAGAATCACATATTTCTGTTAGTAATTATGAATAGCTATCTATATCATATTCTGTTCTTTACTGAAAATTTTTTCCTAACTTGTATCCTATGACTTATTTGTAAAAGAGAAAATTTTCTACATTTATCAATTAAAAATAGTATCTGTTAAAAATAGAAAACATCAGATTTGGACTTGAATGCTGCAACCATATTCACAAGTCTGTACACTTTATTATTCAAGAAATTGAGTCTTATTTGATTTTTCTAAATGTTCCTCAATTGGAAAGACAAGGAACAGCAGTAGCAGAATTGCAAACAAAGATAGAGGAATTAAAGATAATAAATCAGTCATTGAGAGAGAAAACCACAATGTAAAAGAAGATGCATTGGCTGATTTATCTGATCAATAAGTTCATTATTGTGAAATATATGGTAAAAGCCAGCCAAAGCAGGTGTAAATGAATTTCATAAAGATGGTATTGCCAAAATAGAGCATATCTGTGTAAATCATGTTCTCAATCTATGATAAAATAGAGAAGATGAATGAATGAATAAAAAGTAGTAGTTTATTTTAAATCATTATAGCCTTATTATTAATTATTAGTAAATTTTATTTCTATATCTGTATGTTAACATATTCCAATTATCTCTTGTGCTAACTTGTAACTTTCTTCATCGTTTACATCTTCTTTACTAGAAGAAAATTCAAATACTGTTTTTGTATTGGGCAGATAAACTCTTTTCAAGTTCAAGTCACCATCTCCTTCTTCTCCTTTTTTAAAGATATAACGTTCGCCACGTTTGGTTATAGGATTCCAACTTCTAAACAATATACCTTGTTTTTCTACATTCTCGTTCGTTATTTTATTATAAATTTTTGTATGCATAAAGAGAGAAAAGAAAATATTATTAGTATTATAAAAATATCTTAAAGTATATTTTTTATAAGGCGATTCTGTTATTAATTTTTTTTCTCTTTCTTTTAATTCGTTATATTCTTCCTTTTTATCTAAAAGACTTAAATAAATTCAGTACATTAAGATTTTTTTCACATATATTATTTGGACTCAATTTAATTTGAGGCTTTTATTTTTATTTGTTGAGTATATTATGTTTCTATCTACTATTTGTTTACTGATTCTGATTAATTGATTAATTTTTTTACTATCTTTAGAAAATAATTAATAAATAATAAATTAATATCATCAATCAAAGGAAATGGCAACAACTTATAGTGAAAAATGTGATAATTACGGTATAGTGTACTTTTATTTGGATAAAGAAGGGATAGAGATGATGGAGCATCATGACGACAAGAATATTGTATTTAGAGTTTATATGTAGAAATAGACAAGGGACTTAATTCATTTCTATAAATTTAACAATGGGTCTTGAATGACAAACCTCTAATACCACATCGATTAGAATACCATAGTAAATCATGATAGAGTAACTCTATAATCTTTTCTTTTTGTATATTATAGAAATTTTCTTTTTATTTTAATTTTTGATAATCATTTTATTATTAAAAAAATCATAGTGTCACTATACAAGAATTTAATAATTGATAATACTATAGTCAGTGGATATCCTTGATCTAAGATCATTCATAGCAAAATCTTGTTGTTGTCAGGGCCTACAACTATAATGTCCCTAACTATTATAAATTAGCAATTCATAAATTTTTAGTAAAATATTTCTGCATTTCTGGAGATAAAAGATAAGAATATACAATTGGAAAACCTAAAAAGGTTTTATTAGACTTCGAGTATATTAATGCAGGAATAGCATATTCTACATTTTATAGATCGATAAGGTAAAATCTTGAGTTATTTGACTCAAATTACAAAGAATAAATATAACTCTAATAATCATCGATGATTATCATCAATGATAATTTCATTTGCTTTGTAAATCTTATATTATTACATTTAATACTATAATATTAATTAAAAATAATTACAATTTATAATAATAATTATATCTTTTGTAATTGTTTTTTCAATAACATCTTTATATTCTACTTCAAAGAGTATTGTATTGATCGATATGGCTCAGATGCCCGCATTAATACCAAAAGAAGTTGAAATTCAAAGACTAAAAAAGATCTACATAATGGTAATTATGCTAGGTTCTATTGCTGCATCAGTAGAAGTCGACAACTTTGTCGATGGATCATTGCATCAAACAGCTATACGTGATTCTGCATTTACACCAGCTCATTGGTGGTTATACAGTCACTTCATTGCATTACCACTAGGATGGGGATTTGTTGCAATGTATGACAGAAGAGTTCCGATTCTAAGAGGTCCAAACAACTCTATGAATACTGGATTAAAAATAACCATTATTGGTTATCTAGCCACAATGTTCACAATAGGAATTAACGAGATGTGGCACTTCTGGTTCGTAGAAGAAATCTTCTCAGTACCTAACCACTGGATGTTTAACATGGGTGTAGTTGTAGCTTTCATGGGTGCTCTTGCATATGTAGTAAGAGTCTATGCACGTTTAGTTGAACTTGGAGCTGAAACACCAGCAAAGAACCCGTACGTTGCAGAAATGTACAAACTAGCATTAGAAGGAAAATTATACAGCAGATCTATCCCATAAAATAGAAAAAGAATTTCAAAAATTTTTCATTTATTTATTTTTTTTTATTTTAAATTAAATAAAATAAAAATCTTAACAATCCTTAACCTTACTATTCTACCAATTTAACAAATATTTTGTAGTCCTCAAAGATCATAATTGAAAAAATGATTAAATCGTTAATAATAACATTTAACTATAATACTTACTGATAAAAAAATTCAAATACAATATTAAAAGAAATAATAGATTGTCAATTCTACAAATGTATGTATCATGGAAAAGAAGAAGATATGCTTTTTAATATTATTAGAAAGAAGGAAATGCCAAGAGAAGGAACCCAGTGCTATAATGTTGATTGCTAGGAAATAACTAAAGAATTAAATGCAACAATAAGAATTTAACGACAGAATAAATTGAAAAGAATAATTTCCAAAATTTGATATACAAATCATCTTGACCATATATAGTCATTTAATGAAAGAAAATATAGAAACTGTTCGTTATGACAGATATGCTCTTGCACAATTCATATAAACAATGTCAATAAGGAAAAAGATAAAACAGAAAAATAACATTACAAAAATAGATAAAATTGAGAAGATGGAATTAAACAAAATAGTAAAATAAATTTACTTTATAGTGATATGAAATAATTATCTTAAGTCAAAGAGAAGTTATTTAGTAAACATTGAAAGAATTCTCTATAGGAAAGTATTATAATGACATCAAAATAATGATAATATAAAAAAAAATAAAAAAAGAATCCAACAAATAAAATAAGCGAAGAAGATATTGACTTTTCTTGAGTAAAATGCAACAATCAACTGAATACACTAAAGTTAGAAATCTACAAAAAATGATGGGAGGTAATTTAAACTCACGCAAATAAATACAATTTTTAAGTATTTGGTAGATCAAAGTTAATTGAGACGGATTGATGGAAATATCATATGGATTAAGACGAAAAAACTAAAATGAACAACAAACTCTTGGGACATAAATAACAAGAATGAGCAAATTAAGAATCTTCTTAAAAATGATAAAGAAATTCATAACAAATAAATTATAAAAGTTTGCATAAAAACTAATTATTAAGCTCAATTTAAAAGAAATTGTATTAGTATAAGAATTATTAGTTTCCATAATTTTTATTTCAAATTTAATTAATATCCGACTTTTACTCTCCCATTACTTTGATAAATACTTTTTTTGGTCTCTGACCATCAAACTCGCCGTAGAACTTGTTCCCAAGGACCAAAATCTAGTTTTCCACTTGTAATTGCTACCACACTTCACGTCCCATTACCTGGCGTTTTAAATGTGCGTCAGCATTATCTTCTCCTGTATCATTATGCTCTATATTGTTCAATTGGATCATGAGGTGCCAATTTTTCTAACCATTTTTCAAAATCATAATGAAGTCCTCTTTCATTATCGTTAATGAAAACACTAGCAGAAATATGCATCGCATTTACAAGACACAATCCTTCCTTGACTTGACTTTCTTCAACAGCTTTTCTTACTTGCGATGTAATATTTATCAATTCTATTCTTTTTGATGTGTTAAAAGTCAAATATCTTGTAATTGATTTCATTTTTCAATTAGAGGATCAATTAACAGTTATAATTGTGATACATTGTTTTCTCAATTGTATTGCAAAAATTAATTAAAATGTAGATACGAAGCTTATTTGATTAGAATAAAATTTCCACTACTTTCTTCCTTGAAGAGAATCCTGATAATATTTTTATTTTATTGGTAGAGACGTTGAAGTGTTCTGATAATGATTTTATTAATTCTCTATTTGCCTTTCCTGATTCTGGTTTAGATTTTAATGAAATTTTGATCTCATTATTTTCTACATGAAAAAAATGTGAAGAGTTAAAACTAACTGTAACAAGATATTTCATTTTATATACAGATAATAAATTATTGTTATATTTATCGATTAAATTCATGATAGTAATGCTTAGGAGATACTAGGATTTCTTGAAATTTTATATAGGTAATTAATTTCAAGGTTTATCAAGAAATCATGCTTACAAATTTATATATACCTTCTATCAAGATATCAATCCAAGAAATTGGACATCGATTTATCAAAATACATCGGCAGGATACTTGACTTTGATGTTCCTTTTTTATCATGGTATAGGAATAATTGGCTTATTAATAGGAACATCTATTATAGATAATATCTTTGATTATGAAGAATCATCTATCCCTCATTCATTGATTCCGGTTATTATGGCAGGTCCGATTGAGGAGTCACTTTTTTTTGGAATTCCATTTTATTTATTTGGGAATAATCTAGTGACTTTGGCAGGAGGAATAATCTGGGCTATGTTACATATTATTAATACATATCCCACAGACATAAATCAATTAGCATATGCCAACTGGTTATTTGTAATACCATCATTATTCTATAGCCTAAGAACATGGATAAGTAGAAAGGGATGGTTTGCAATAACGGCTCATTCAATATGGAATGTATTATTTTTTAGTTTAAGTTGTTATTCTGAAGATTCCATTTGTTCATTTTATATTAATAAACAAGATATAACAACAATTTACTGGCTGGAATATTGCTAACAATTACATACCTGTTGATGAAATGGAGACAAAATAGAAAATTGTTAAATGAAACCTAATAATTTAAAAAGAGAAAATGAGTTCAAAGAAAATATGTATAATGACTAGCCATAAGAAGAATATTTTCTTCTTAACTTTTCTTTCATTTTAGAGGAGATCGTTTCTGATATTTTATCATGATTATTATCGAATTTAAGTTTTTTTTCTGTAAAAATGAATGGACCGCATAAGTAGTTTTTCCCCCTGATAGGTTTAACCGGTTCCAATGATGACAACAAAGAATGAAGACGTATATTGATGTCATTGTCTTTTAAGAATTATTATTTTGTTCTTCTGATAGATTTTTAAGAAAATTCATAATTGTACTTGTCTCAAGACTTCTATATCCAAAATGAGATCTATTACTATCTTCTTTTTCAAGCTTTGAAGGATCGTTATCAACCTTTGCGCCCATAATCATAGGGTTTGGTTTGTAGAGTGAGTCTATCTTTAATTGCCACACTTCATTAGAATTTGAGATTAAAGCATCAAAGAAAGAATTACGAATAGGTGATGTTGAGATAATAAAATTCCAGTTTTTAGGATTAATTGTATACTGATTAAAAAGATATCTGGCTAGATCTCTTTCTTGTAGAATTTCCATAGAACGATTGAAAAAAAATGATATATAAACTGATATTATATCTCCAGAATAAAAATGAAGAAGGTTCTAAAATATAATAATACCCTAGACTCAACATAAATTGTATCATTTTCTATACTTGTAGGATATGAACCAACCGATTTCAGGTTCTGTGGAAACCAGATAAGATTCCCGTTAGTCACGTCCCATTTTGAACCATGCCATGGACATCTTAATTCTTTACCTTCTAATTCACCTTCATGTAGTTCTGCGCCTGCGTGAGTACAGATATTACCAATTGCATAGTAAGCCCCCTCAACGTTAGCTACAAGAATCTCTTTACCCCCTGCAGTTATATGGGTCATCTTACCTTCTGGAAGATCAGATTTTTTTCCTACCATGAATTTTGTCATATCGTATGTAATAAAATGCACCATATACATATTTTAACAAATTTCTTACACTATATTGTTTCAAATGAAGTATTTAGGTAACCTGTATATCATTTTCTATATTTATTGAAATATTATTTTCATTAAGTATATAATAAATTAAATATTTCAACTTACTAAAATAATCCTAGTTAACTTCAGGATGAGATATAACAGCAAAAACAATCAACAAGAATTAATATCAAAAACTCAATCAAAAATTGTCTTTAGTAATTTTATAAATGCAATTAAAAGTCCAGAAACCAAAGAAAATACAGTTACAACTTTTTGAAATATACTGAATACATCAATGTGGAGAGATAATATTTCTGATCTTTTGAAACAAGATGTAAAAACCGTAGAAAATAGATAATTAAATGTATTATGAAAATGAAAGATGAAGGTTATTCTTACTCATCATTCAATGTTATGGTATCATCAATTACTCTATTTTTCATAATGAATGATGTTAATATCGGCTGTGTTCATTTAAGAAAATATACTTAGCTGTGAATGTCCTATTCTAACGATATATGTTGTTGAAATTCATCAGAAATAAAGAACATCCACCTTTATTGTCATGTATTCTTTGTATTGGTACTTTCTTGCTTGGTCTCAGCCTACGAAATACTTCCAAGGCGTTAGTAATCTTTAGAGATAAGAAAAGAAGTTATATGTTTCTGTCTATCTGTCTGGAATTGGATTCAAAGGTTTGTTCATATCCTGTCTACAAACGTAAAAGAGTATCTGCTTTTATAATAGATGAAACTGTTATGCAGATAGGTAATCAACATTTCTGGTTATGGATTGCAATTGAACCAATACATAGTTCTGTGCTTGGAATTTACATATCTGAAGAGAGAAATATGCTTGTTGCTGAGCATTTTATCAGATTATTGATCCAAAAATATGGAAGACATACAGTTTTATACTGATGATGGAAGATGGTATCCAGAAGCATGTAATGTATTAGGATTGAAACACCATTTACATTCTCCATTAGAGAAAAGTCTGATTGAACGAGTCATGCAATATTTCAAAGACAGAACTGAATCTTTTGATGACTATTATCCAGGTATTCAAAAAGAAGAAAATGAATGTAATTTATTACATGTACATAATTGGATACAATTCTTTGTCTCTATGTACAACAATATAATATACAACAAGATTTATTCCATTAGTCATTTGAAAGAAGGAGGTGAATATGCCTTAAATTAACACAGCCAAGTTATTTGTCAAAAGATAATTTAGATATGAAATTATTAGTAGTAGCAAATTAAAATAAATAAACAATTACAATAAATAATAAATAATAATCTAATAGTTGTAAAAATAAGGATGAAACCATCTGATATCAAGCCTCCCTTTAATGAAGAAACAGCGAAAGCAAAAGTCAAAGCAGCCCAGGATGCTGTGGAATACCCGTAATCCAGAATTAGTGGCACAAGCATATACTATTGATTCTAGATGGAGAAATCGTATTGAATTCTTTAGTGGCAGGGACTGCAATTATAGAATTTTTAAAAAGAAAATGGGCTAAGGAATTAGATTATTGTCTGATGAAAGAACTATGGTGTTACAACAACAATAGAATTTCTGTGCGTTTTGAATATGAATGGCGAGATGCAGATAATCCAAATCAATGGATGCGAACTCATGGTAATGAACATTGGGAATTTGAAGATAGTGGTTTAATGAGAATTCGTGATATGAGTGCAAATGATTATCCCATTAAAGAATCGGAGAGAAAATACAAGTGCAATAATTGAGATTGTAAAGAATAATAAAGTTAAGAGGATAGAATCAATTACAATTTATTAAACTAGGTGGAGAGAAAGATGTTTCCTATAAAAAGAATATAAAAATACATCAAGAACTCAATCATTATTATTTACAAGTTATTGCTTTTCAAATGAAGATTTACAATACCAAGATATTATAACTAAATTCTCCAAGGATAAAGCATAATAAAACTTTTGTTATCTAAGCAACATTAGGATTTAACTTAATAGTTTTTGTTTTCTTGCCATTATATTTGCAATTATTATATAGAATATCCATGCTAATACAGTTGTAATAATTGAGATTAGCGAAGGATTGATTGAGAGTGATTGAAAAATTATAAAAGTCAAAAGGAATTTAGTGGAAAGATAAGATATTTCTGCTAAACCAATTATTGTTATTAGTTTCTTTAAGTCTTGTTTAATTTTTTGATTATTCTTACTTCCATCTGCTGGATTAACATATTTAGATTTATTATCTATAAAATATAATATAATAAAAGAAACATTATAAATCAAAAAATCTGCTACTATTGAAATAACTGATATAAGTAGATAATTTGTAGAGTATATAATTGATGCATAATTTACAATAAATACATTCGCAATTGCGTTTATACGCAGCAAAGCAATATATTTTGTTAAATGAAATTATACCTCTATATTTAGAATAAGATTTTTTGATGGAACCAATTCCATCAAAGTCATATCATATAATTCATTTATAAATTTTTAACAAATATATTATTATTTCTGTTTAAAGAAAAAGATACTAAATTTTCGTTTTACCTTTCCCCCTTTCCCCTAAAAGTAAACCTCATAATAAACAATTAACTGTAGGTTATTACTTGCACCATGTATGTGAAATTGGTTTCCATGAACTTTACCATTGCAATCTCTTATCAAATTTGAAATTAAAGCAAAATTTTTAATAAATTTTAAATAAAATAACTTAAAATAACATTTGATTGGGAAGAAGTAAATCACTTTATATTTACATTCTAGCATGATAATATCTGTAAGTTTTTTATTATTGGTTAGTTTCATTGATCTATATCAAGAATCATTTAGTCAAATTAATGGCGATTTAAATGATGGTAACAATACTGTCTCATCCATTGCCAATTTATCAAAATCCACTACTCCAAATATAACTAATTATTCTACATATGAAGATAAAGATATAGGATTTCAAATAAAATATCCTTCAGATTGGGAATTATATACTGAGAATTCCGAGTATCATACTGTTGCCAGTTTTAAACCAATAGATGTAAATATTCAGGTAAATGTCCAAATTATTCCTCAAGATGAATATAAGTCAATTAAAGAATATAGAGACAGTGAATTTAAAGAAAGTAAGAATTATACTCTTTTAGCATACTATAGAAATAGCACTACAACATTTGGAGGTCAGCCTGCATTAAAAGTAATCTATCTAACAATACATATTCCTAGTATAATTGAAAATGCTTTTGGAAATACATCCTCAACTTTAAAAGCATTAATGACTGCTACTTTCGTTGAGCCAAAGAAATCTTTCTTTGCTATCGTAGATTATGCTCCATTAAAATATTTTCATATCATCTCCCAACAATAGAACAAATGATCAAATCATTTCAAATTGATTGATCAATTACGTCCTATAATTGAGGAAGAGGATTAATAATTAGTATTTAGGTTGCTTCTCCAATAGTAATCTTTAGGGGCTTTGCCTTTGAAGTTAGTTAAAAGTCCAGGAAAAAATTAAATTAGAAAAAACAAAAATAGATGAAAGATTAGAACATGTCAATATATCTAATGGCTTGATTGAATTGCTAAACAATGTAGGATTTACAATTGATACAATTCTTAACAGTTAACCATCAGATA
>CAWIYT010000164.1:0-14667 GCA_963840085.1 uncultured Nitrososphaerales archaeon | reverse complement strand
AAATCTCCTTAATCTTAAAAGATGACTACAATAAATTATTTTAGTAAACTACTCCATTTAATTGTCTTTAACTTATCTTTAATTAATATATAAAATGTTAGTTGTTATTTTTTAAAACAGATATTGCAACTTGGCAAAAATCAATCAGGTTAATCTATTAATAGATAGTATTGCTTAAATATAATCGTTTAATAATGATTATTATTATTGAAAGATCAGAAGAATAAATAAGTAATATTGAGGAAAACGACGATTCTAATGAAGATGTTCATTTGAGATGAGCGTTCTCTACAGAAAATGTAGAAGATGCTGTCCACTCAGATTCATGAAATCTCGTCCAATGAATCTATAGATATGAAAAAGCTCTTGACCTTTTAGATAAATTATTAATGGTAAGTCCAGATGATCCAAAAGTATATTATGAAAAAGGATTCTTCTTTGAAATAAGCTTCAAATGTGGTTGAATACTGCAATAAAATGCTTTAAATCAAGACTTAAATATTAATAGAAATTATTTTGAGGCTTGGTATAGAAAAGGCCTTGCACTTAATAATTTACAGAAATATCATGATGCAATAAAATGCTTTTGATCAATCTTTAATTAGACCTGGAAATATTAATGCCTTAAATGAGAGAGGATATTCTTTAAACAAGATTGGGCTATATGATAAAGCAGCTGAATCATATGAAGAGGTTTTGAAAAACAATCCCAATGATATACGTGCTTTAAACAATAAAGGTGTAGCCTTTCACTAACAGTAATAATGCTAAAGATGCACTTTACTATTATGATCTGGCATTAAGTATAAAACCAGATGATATTAATGCTATAACTAACAAAGGTGTTGCACTTGCTAGTTTAGGCAAATATGATGATGCAATATACTATTATGATTTGGCATTAAGTATAAATCCTGATGACGTTAATGCATTAAACAATAAAGGCATTGCACTTGCTAGTTTAGGCAGATATGATGATGCAATATATTCTTATAAATAGAGCTCTCCGTATAAATCCTGCTATTCCTAAGACATATTATAATAAAGGAATTACCTTAGCCAATGTTTTACAATACCAGGAAGCAATAGAATGTTATGATCAAGTAATAAGAATAAATCCTGATTATGTTGATGCATATTACAATAAGGCAGTTGCACTTGGTTGTCTAGGTAGATATCAAGAAGCAGTAGTTTATTATGATGAAGTCATACGAAGAAATAGTGAATATGTAAATGCTTATTACGGAAAAGGTTATTCACTGGATTGTCTATTAAGATATGAAGAAGCAATAAAATGCTATGATCAAGTAATAAGAATAAATCCTGATTATGTTGATGCTTATTATGCAAAAGGAAAAGCACTTGAAAAACTAGGGATGAATTCTGAAGCTATAAAATATTTGACTATTGCAAGGAAACTTGAAACTTTCTAATTGAATACGGTATTATATTAAACTTTTAAATATTATATTTTACGCTCTTATTTACAAATGTTTCAGCCAAGCTTAAAGCTGGATAACACCTAATTAAGATGTGTTTACTTTAACCACATCTCTTCCTGATGAAAATTGGTGTACCAGTTTACTGAGAAAGATTAGATGGAATGACTATGTAATATGTCCACGTTGCCAGTCCAATAACGTAAAGAAGGATGGTCTTTACCGATCATATCAAAAGTACTTTTGCAAGCAGTGTAAAAGAGGATTCAATGACAAAACAAGTACAGTATTTCATTATTCACATACACCATTGAAGGTTTGGTTTCTGGCACTGTATCTGTACTTTGTATCTGGCCTGGCTGTTCAATAAGAGAGATATCGCTTGAGGTAGTGGTACCATATCCAAGATGCTACAGATTTATCAGAACAGTTATGGAAAAAATTTCTTCTTCTTCTTACGCTAAACTCGATGGTAAGGTCGAGGGTGATGAATTCTATATCAAGGCAGGATTGAAAGGAAGATCATATCATGATGAGATAGTAAAACTAGGTAGAAAACCCCGGAAAAGAGGGCTAAAGCCTTGGAGAGGTAGAGGGACATTTTACAAGGATCATCCAATGATTAAGTGTATTCATCAAAGAAGGAACGGAATGACATATTTTGATGTTCCTTTACGACAGTCACTTCTTGATATTGTCTGTAGCAGAGTAGAGTATGGTTCCACAATATTTACAGATGAATATAGGGCATATGACCAATTGGAAGAACATGGATTCGTACACAAAAGTGTAATCCATTCGCAGAAAGAATATGCAAATGATACAATCATGTCAATAACTGTGAATGCAGAAGCAACTTGTATCAGTTATGGATAAGAAAGTTCATGGGCGTAAACAAGTACAATTTACAGACATATTCAAAAACATTCGAGTTTATTCATAATAGTAGAATCAGTACAAGAAAGGAAAGATTCATGGAAATCCTTTGTTAATTAGTAGCTGAAACATTCAGAAATAAGAGCGATATTTTATTGTTGCAATTTTGAATATTTAAATAGATTAAGTAAAATTTCTTTAAATTTTAATAATATATGATGTAAGGGTTATCGTAGTTGAGGCATTTTCCTATATTAACATATGAAATATATATGGTTAAATAAAAAAATTCATATAGCTCGAAAAACTGTATATGGAAAATGCCCTAGATGTAGGACAAAAAGTCAATTAGAAGTTATATCTAATAATCCAGGTAAAGAAAAATTTAAGTGTAATATATGTTTTCAAAACTTTGGAATCAATGAGATGTAATATCTACTATTTGTTGAAGATAATTAAGCCTTTAAATTATATTATACCATTTACTTATAAATATTATAACGTAAATATTTGTATTATACTAAAAGTAATCTCATAAAATTAATATTTGCTGATGTGTATAACTTAATAAAAAGATAGATTTTACGGTCCTATTAATTTGATATATTAGCCTACCTCTTTCTTGCAACTCAATGAAGAATGTAAATAATGTTTTTATCCAATTACATTACGTACTTCTTATGGAACCTTACCATGTACTAAGTCAAGTGTCATTATGAATGTCATAACACCATCATCCAAACATTCCGTCTACATATTCAAGAATTTAGTTATTTTAGTTAAATGATATGACATGTAACAAGACATTTTACTTAGTTGGTTTGTAGGTTAATCTTCCGCACTCGCCGCGTTTTAATCAAACTATTATAGGATTGAAAGCAGGGAGCTCCTATGGGAAAAGCAATGCTGACAAAAGGTTTTAATCGAACTATTATAGGATTGAAAGAGTGATAGAGATAACGCATATACGGTGATTGTGATATGAGGGGAAAGTGTTAACAATATCGTACATGGTGATTGCGATAGACGACTGATCGTCTATAAAATGATAGTGATAAGTCATGATAGACACAATTATCTATACTTTTTACATCAGTACACAAACATTTTAATAATGTTTTAAAGTAAAATCATATTTGTCAAAGCGCTACCAACACAATGTACAGACGTTTTAACGTTTATACACATACTAAGTCAAGTGTCCTGATGGATGTCATGTCTTTTTGACTATCAGGTCTAAATTCTTGAATAGGTAAAGCTTAAGGTATTTAAGTCAAGTGCCTCGGTTGATGTCACATCTTTTTAACTATCATGTCTAAATTCTTGAATAGGTAAAGCTTAAGGTATCCAAAATATCATAATTCTATGTACCATGGTTCTAAACTCAACCTCCACCACCGGACAGAAGAACAGTCTAAGAATCATTGATGAAAAATACTACTACCTACAGATAAGAGAGACATTATCGTAGATTAATGGCAATACTCCAGCAGAAAGAGCAATGGTAGAACTTTTGAAGTACATATAGCAAAGGAATATGATGTCTCAGCATCAGGTCAGTCCAGAGATGTGGATATCAGCATATCTCCATACTGGAATTAGTAGATTGGAAAATATGCAAAGGAACATGGTGTGAGTATCAGGTCAGTTCAAAGATGGTTATCAGCATATCTCCAGATTGGAATGGAAGGACTAGAGATAAAAAAGACAGGTAGCACACAATCCCGTATAACAGATGAAAACAGAGAGATTATACTTTCTGTACTTTTTAATGATCCCAATATTTTTGGTTATATCAGAAACACTTGGAGTCTGAGGTCATTAGCAAAGTGTCTTACAGAAGAACTTGATATTCCAATTAGTTTGACATCTTCAAAGGATACTGAAAGATATGGGTATTAGATGTAAAAGACCAAAACTTGAACTTGAACATGGAGGACTGATTATGATGAGGGAAAGAAGCAAGTAAAGAACTACAAACAAGTAGCATCAGCTCTCAAAAAAAGAAAGTGATGCTGGTGGTGTTTGAAGATGAAACCATAGTAACACAGAAACCATGTATAAGAAAGTCAATGAATGAGTTTTGAAGGTGACCAACAACAAAAAATTAGGCATATTGGAGGGAGAAAGAAATTCTCGATGTATATATCCATGTTATGGCCTGAACAGAAACTATTGTATGATTTCTATATGACAGATTAAATTCCACCAATGCGATACACCATCTTGAGAATCTCAAGATACATGTAATGCAAAATAATGGTTGGAAAAGAATTGTGCTTGTATGGATGGGATAATGCTTCATTTCACCAAAGCAAGATGACAAGAGAATATATCAATGGACAGAAAGAAGACTGCTGGCTTACTGTAATACATCTTCCAAAGAGGGCTCCATACCTGAATCCAAATGAGAGAAAGGTAAATCAACGTATCAAATCAGATATATGTGTGTGCAAATAGATTTTATACCAGTATAGAAGAACAAAAAGATGCAGTATCAGAATATCTTGATAAGAGATTTGGAAGATGGCATTATGACATTCATGATGACACTTGACTTACCACCATCTATGTGTATACATACAGCATTATGTTTTTCATAGATTCTCAATAAGAGATCTTTTGAAATGTTCGGCAACAAGCATATTTCTCTTTTCTCCTCTAGAATATAATTCCAATCATACCGATCAATGTACTAGTTCAATTGCAATCCATAACCAGTATAAATGATGATTACCAATCTGAATAATAGTTTCATCAATATAATGAACAATCGATGAAATTCTTTTATAAATTTGAGAAATAAAAATTAAACCTTTATATTCAATTCCATAAAACAGTAACATATAGCTACTTTTATTTTCATATCATCTTTTTAAATATGACTAATGCTTTGGATGATGTATTTCTAAGACGAGACAATAAGAAGGTAGAAAAATATAAAGAGAATAGGTATATAACTATAACTGTAGGTATCTTTATTTTTTTCAAGTCTCATTATTACCATAATAGATTAGAAATAAAACTCCTCATAGCTAAATCTATTTTCTTAAATTAAAGCAGATCCTATTTTAGGTAGTTAGCCTTCTAGAACGATCATATAATAATGTATACTAGATTAGGAATAGAACATTCACAGTAAGTTAACAGAGTCGATTTTACAATGAAAATTATATTAAAAACAATCAAATAGTTAGTTTCTCTAATAAGTATAATTGCTATTCTAAATAAAAATTTACGTTTTTCAATAATTCACTTTAAAACAATTTCATTCATCCAAAAATTATTAAACCGCATAAAGAATATAAAATTCTTATATTTTTGAAATTCTTTAATTTTAAATACCGAATTAGTAATATTATCTTGGATTATTTTCTTATATTGTAAGGTAATAAAGATATAATAAAATTTTAAGATTAGTATACCTTATAAGTTAGTTCAACACATATCAAATAACAAGAGAATTTACGGCAGATTTGTTAAGTTAATCCTATATTACTTCTCACATTTTCCGTGCTTTTGTATAATTTAAAAGTGAAAAATAAAATGGAATCTACATTCGAAGATTTAGGAATTAGTGCTCCTATTATCAAAGCACTTAATGAACATGGATATAAAAATCCATTCCCTATCCAAAAAGAATCTATACCAATTTTTCTAAAAGGTTTAGATATGATAGGTCAAGCACATACAGGTACTGGTAAAACAGCCGCCTATGCACTTCCAATATTAACAAAAATTCAAAGTCGTGTTCCTATTCAAGCATTAATCTTAGTCCCTACTAGAGAATTAGCTGTACAAGTTACAAATGAAATTAATAAATTCTCAAAATATACAGGCATTCGAACAATGTCTATCTATGGAGGACAGAGTATTGCAATACAGCAGGAACAATTGAGAAAAGGGGTTCAAATTGTTGTAGCAACTCCTGGTCGATTAATAGACCATCTTAAAAGAGGATCAATTCAATTGGATAATGTAAAATATGTTATTTTAGATGAAGCTGATAGAATGCTAGACATGGGCTTTATAGAAGATATTAAATTCATACTTTTTTATGTCAATGAGGATTGACAAACATGCCTTTTTTCAGCAACCATGCCATCTGAAATCATAAATCTTGCACAAGAATATATGAATAACTATTCTGAAATCAGACTAAATAAAGATGAATTAAGCCTTGATACTATTGATCAATCATATTTAATTGTTAGAGAAAATGAAAAATTCAAACACTTATGTACGCTCTATACGAAATAGAAATCAAAAGCAACAGACAATTATTTTTGTCTCAACTAAACAAAGGACACAAAAAGTTTTTCAATACTTGAAAGAAGATGGATTCAAAGCAGTTATGATTCATGGTGATAACGTTTCACAAAAACAAAGAAACTATGCTATCTATAGGCTAGAAATGGAAGTGAAAATATTCTTGTTGCTACTGACATAGTAGCGAGAGGAATGAGATGTTCCTGCTGTAGGCATATATAAATTATGATGTACCAGAAGATACTGAACCTACTCTTCATAGAATAGGAAGACCTCACCTCGACAGGCGGGTACTCGGATAGCAATATCACTGGTATCTAATGAAAGAATAGAAACCTTTACAAGAATTATGAGAAGGACTAAACAAAATATACGTAAACTTAATGACGAAATGGGTGTAGAAATACCTGTTATTCAAAGAGTATCATATCATAGCCATTACCGTAGCAAACCTTACACTAATTACTATAATGGTAGTAATAACAGATCAGGTAATAATTATGGGTATGGTTATGGAAATAATTATCGAGGAAGCGGATATAGACGTATAACTTATGGTAATTATCGTACAAACAATGAAAGGAGAGAACAATAAAATACCTAAGAGATACCTTAATTCATTTCAACAATGAAAAATTAAAATTTTTTTTATAAAAAATCCCTATGAATTTATTTAGTATCTCAATCCATTTATTGGCTGAATGTTTTAAAACTATTTAGGGATATCAATAATATACAACCAGTATAATTTGAATCCTACTTTAAATTACGCTATCGTTGTACACAGTAGAACAATATATCCTATAGTATTGAATTTTTCCTGTTTTTGTAAATGTACAATAATAATTATGATATAGAAAATTACATATAATATAATTTTAGAATTAATGGTTATATTATTCCTTCAAAATAGATAAATATTTCAACTTTCTTACGATCACTTTTAATTATTATATTGATTTATTGATATATTTGAATTAAAATAGTGGGCCTAAAGAAGGAAAAGAATCATCTTCTTCATCTCCAAAATCATTATTATTAGCATTTTCATCGAAAGGCGGAGGTAACGCCTGATCAATTATTTTACATGCTCCATCTTTTCTGTCTTGTTCACTAGAATCGAAATCTATAACTTTGTCATCTCCATCACAAACGAATAAATCTGCTCCACTTCCTCCTTTCAATTTATCAGAGCCTGGTCCTCCGATTAGTTCATCATCACCCTTGCCTCCATCAAGTTCATCATCATCTTCGTCACCATATAAAATATCGTCACCATTACCGCCGTCAAGTTTATCATCCCCATTTTTACCGTAAATTATATCATCCCCATTTTTACCATCTATTTCATCATCTCCATCTCCTCCACGAATTTTATCATCATTCGGTGTTCCTTCAATTGAAACAGCGACTTTTGGTTTTTCTTGTGAACTGCTTTCAGACGCTTCATTTTCTAGAATTAGAGTAGAGTTAGTTTGAGCATTGACAAATTGTAAAGTAAGTAAATTCAAAAACAATATTATAAAAAAGAATAAATACCTTGCCAAGTCGAGTATCTTACCTATAAGATTCTACCAATTTATATATTTCAATACATTTCTCCAAACAACTTTACAATAATTTCATTCATTTAAACTACAATTGAACAACAATGTTGATACAATATTTAATGATATCAACAACCTTAAATTAATAATAGTTATTTGTATTTATTTAGAGTGTCTAATTGCCTTAATTCTTTTTTACATATATCAGAAATATTGTAATAAATATCAATTTTCGAATACAACATAAAAAAACAATAAAAAATAACTTTTAGGAATTACATTAAATTATTGATCATTCTGTAAATCTTGTATAATATACCATCATTAAAAGATAATACATATAGTAAACCATCTGGTCCAGTTTCTATATCAGTAATTGAACCAAAACCAGTTCCAAACATGATTGAATCATCTTCTTCATCGTTATCAATAACTTTGTCTAAAAATATTTTTATTCGTTGTATCTAGTAAAATATTATCTCTCTTTTCATTTAGCGATAAAATATATAGATTTCCTTGTTTATAATCTCCAACAATCATCTTATAAAGATATTGTTGACCCAATTTTGAAGAATTAAGAAATTCTATATCTGTTAAAGCCACAGTATCTCTCCAACTTAATTGTGGATCAAGATAAGATCAGGTATTACTTGAAAATAATATCATTTATTGAATTATCAGACCTAGACATTGGACCCATAATTTGAACCCATCCGCTATTAAAACCTGGTTTAACTATATTAATCTCATCATATTCACTAGGTCCATTTTCAGTTTGCCATAAAGTTCCGGTTAGAGGATCGATTGTAGTTCCAAAACTGTTTCTTATACCATAAGCAAAATATTTTGCCATGTATCAGAATTTGAGTAAAATGGATTAGTTTCAATTGCAGATCCATCTTTAGAATTTATCCTTAAAATTACACCAGTATCGTCTGGTTTATCATTGGAGTTTATATTTTGTAAAATTCCTCTATGATTCAGATCTCCTATTACAATATATAAATTATCACTAGTATCTGAGTTACTTCTCTTTTCTAATACTAATTTACCACCATCATGATTAGGTCCTGGGAGAGCAGGTAAATCAAGTAATAGCTGTTGATTAGTTAATTCATTTCCATTCCATGAATATTTATAGACCCTATTCCTTAGAGAATCATCATTAGTTATCTCTGTTAGATAAACAAAAATATTACTACTCATGTACTTCAATTCCTAATAAACCTCGTTCACTTTTCGTATTAACAGAGAATTCATGGATTGGTTTTTCATTTAATTGTTGATTTGATAATAATCGTATATTTCCTTCCTTTTCTGCAATTAAAATGTCATTATTAACAAAAACTATTCCCGTGGGATTCATTAATCCTTCTGCAATTTTTTCATACTTAAGAGTAGGATCATTAAAGAAAGGTTCTGCCAATGCATTATTCTCAATTAATAAAATAATTAAAATAGAGAACATAACAATAATTGCTTGCAGAACAAACGGATAATTTCTCAATATATATATATTAGCTTGATATTGTGTCATTTAAATTTATTTTGAGGATTATTATTAATAAGGCCAAAATGGTATTTCCTAATATATTTATAAAATTCCTTAGGTTAAATAGATTAGTAGATTGTAATAAGATATTTTATATCAAATTTGAATGTAATACAAAATTAAAACAATTATTTCTTCCTCTTTGTTGTAAAAGAGATTTAATACTGTTTATTTAATTTATTCAAAATTTTTAAATACTATTATATTGAAATTACATACTATTTTATTTGTTGTGATTAAGAAAGAGGATAATTCTTCATCCAATAACCTAGATAAAGAAGAGAAAAAAAATTTTCAATAAAAAGCAAGATTTAGCATTTCTAGAAAAAAAACGTATAGTCATAACTTCAATAATTGCCTCCGCTTGTCTTGCTTTACTTAAACTTGTTATTGGATTCTCTACTAATAGTCTTGGAATTCTTTCAGAATCATTCCATTCAGGGCTAGATATGCTTGCAGCCCTAATGACTTTTTATGCAATTAGAATAGTAATTAAACCTCCAGATACAAAATTTACATATGGCTATGCTAAATTTGAAACTGTTTTCAGCCTAACACAAATATTATTACTTTTTCTGGTTGCTGGATATATTTTTTATGAAGGACTAGAGAGAATTTTCTTTAAAATTATAGAGCCAGAAATAACATTTTTTTCTTTTGCAATAATGATCGTTTCAATAATAGTAGATTATGGAAGATCAAAAGCACTTTTTAGAGTAGCTCGAAAATATGGTAGCCAGGCCATTGAAGCCGACGCACTACATTTTAAAGCAGATATGATATCTTCTTCAATTGTTATTGTAGGACTTGTTGCTGTATTAGTTTTACAAATACCAAATGCAGATGCATATGCTGCTTTAATAATTGCATCTATGATAATTTACACCTCTCTTGGTCTAGGAAAACGAACACTAGATGTTCTTTTAGATAAAGCTCCAAAAGGAATTGATCATATTGTATTGGAATCAGTTTCAGGATTAGAAGGAGTCGATAAAGCTCATGATGTTAGAGTAAGAAATGTAGGCTCAAAATTTTTCATAGACCTTCATATTGAAGTACCTAGAACATCAACTCACGATAAGGCGCATAAAATTGCTACTAGTGTTGAGAACCAAATAAGACATGTAATTCCAAATTCAGATGTATTAGTTCATGTAGATGCAATAGAATCAGAATCAGAAACCATAACTGATATAATACGATTAATTGCATCAGAAACAGAAGGAATTAAAAATGTACATTCGATTTATCTTTCCCAATTACCGGTACATAGGGGAAAACGTATTGATAAAAAATCCTTTGAAAACAAGTTAAACAAGACTGATAATGTGTTTTTTAGTAAAGAAATTGCCACAAATTTTAAGGAACAAAATAAAGATAATAATAGATTATTACATTTATATCTAGATGTCCAAGTCGATAGCGGATTAGACCTAAAAACAGCCCATAATATTATAGAAATATTCGAGTCGAAAGTTAAAGAAGAAATCCCAAATATAAAAAATATCACAACACATATTGAATTTGAAAACGAGCAGGGAAAAATTATTGGGATCGAAAAAGAAGTTAATCCATTCAATATAGAAAAAATTCGTAAATCATGTTTTAAAATAAAAGGTGTAGTTGAGTGTAAAGATATTGGGATAGTGGATATGGGAGGTGATCAACATATTACTTTAACAATAATAATTCAATCTTCTAATCCCAATAATCTTACTGTATATGATGCTCATCAAATTGCTACTGATGTCCAGCAAATGGTAATGTATGATACTGGAGCAACACGAGTTGTTGTGCATGCTGAACCATTATAATATATTATTTTATCTATATTAGAAATAATGATTGTTGTAATCTATTTTTTAGATTAATTTTTTGGTTCAATAGATAAAATAACAATATCTATTTTCTTAATTTTATAAAAGATTTTCATAAGTTGCGAAGATATACCATATTTTTTATCTATCTGGGAAAGAATAATATTATTTGAATCAGTCTCTATTTTAGCTATTCCTTTATGCCATTCTCCTTTTATTTTTCCTCTAATATCACATAAAGCAAATTGAACATTGTTATTATTTCTAATTCGTTTAATCTTTCCAGATTTATCACTTGTCCTAAAAAAAATTTTATTATCTTTAATAATAAACCAAACTGGAGTTAATATTGGCTGCCCATTTTTTTTGTAAGTTTGAATATTAATATATCTTGCTTTTTCAAAAGTTTCTAAATCATTATAATAATTTTTATTCAAAGGATGTGTTTATTATTGTAAATTTTATTATTATAATTTTACTATTATTTCAATGGATTGGACCATAGTTAATATTTATCGCAAATAAAAGATTTATTATTTGTTTTATCATATATAAAAAGCATAAATAAATAATCGAATTAATCAAAGTTAATAAAGATATTAATAAAATATTATTTTGATCAATTGTACATGTGGAAATAAGGCGTATTTACAATAGTTAATATGTAAAAAAATTATTATAAAGACAAAAATGCATTTAACAATTGTTTCAAACATAGTAAAGGATAAAATAATTCTTGAAAATCAACAAGTCACTTATAGTTTAGGTGGACCACCTTGTTATTGTGGACTTATTGCGAAACAATTTGGAGCAAAAGTTAGGCTTATAACTAAATTTGGAATAGATTTAGGTAATGATAACTTACTTTTTTTTAAAAATTATGGTTTTGAAATAAGTAATTCTTCACTTTCACAATCTCCAACAACAAAATTCATTTTGAAAATTTATGATTCAAATAGAGAATTATATTTGTTAGATAGATGTGATTCTATTTTGGTTTCTGATCTGGAACAAATTAATACCGATTGCTGGATTATTAGTCCAGTTCTAGATGAGATTCCGTATTCTGTTTTAGAATATTTAATTGAACATAATGATAATGATTTTTTAATGTTAGATCCTCAAGGATATACCAGAAAGTTAGATACAAATAATAAAATCCTTATAAATGAAAATTTAGATTCATTATTTTTTAAGAATATCGATGCAATAAAAATAGATCCACAGGAACTCTATTGTTTTTCTGGTGGATATGATATCAATTCACTAAGAAAATTAAAATTAAAAAATAACATTAATTATGCTATCTATTCAGAAAATAAAAGAATTCATATGTTGAATGAAGATAAACATTATTGGCTTAATATTAATAAGGTAAATACAGCAGATTCTACCGGTGCAGGAGATATTCTTTCTTCTGCATTTACTTGCGCATTTATAAAAGAATGTGATCCACTATGGGCTTTTAGCTTTGGTGTTGGTGCTGTAATGGCATCGTTAAAGACCAAAAAAAATGGAATAGAAAAAATTCCTACGATGAAATATATAGAAGAAAATGCATCGTACAATTATAATCTAATTAAATATGAAAGTTTTTGAATATTAAAATATGATAATTTTTAACATACAAAAGTAAACCCTTATAATATTTATTGATACTAGATTCAAAAGAATGAGATTTTATCATGAAGATTATAATTAAAATTTAACTTCTAGTATAGAAATGTAAAATAATGTGATGTTATTTATGCGTAAAGAAATAACTATTGAAAATAAATAAGTTTTTAATATATCTTTTCTTAAGAAAAAAATATGAAAAAGAATATCTAAAAGGTTTTTAATACTCATAATCATTGATTATGTTAGTAATGAAAAAACAGAAGAATGTACCATATCAAATAGGGCTGATTGTTTTTCTTTTTATAATGTCGTCAGTGTTGGTGACATCATCCCCTTTTCAAATGCTATCCAATGTTAATCCTGATTTTACATCTAATTTATCCTTTAAAATAGCTAATGCTTCCGTCGAGGACGAAAAAGGTAGCAACGCTGGAGAAATAGACAAACAAGACTTTGGCAACAGTGATGACAATGGAGATAGTGACAGCAGTAATGTAGGATTTGAGAATGATGATGACAATGGAAATAGTGACAGCAGTAATGTAGGATTTGAGAATGATGATGACAGTGGTAATGAAGAAAATACTGAAGATATATCAGGCAAGTCATTCGAAAATGGACAATTTTCATTTGCCCAAGCTGAAGATTCTGAAGATGTAGAACAAGGGATAGATGAAGAAGCACAACAACAAGCTCAAGATTCTGAAGATGTAGAACAAGGGATAGATGAAGAAGCACAACAACAAGCTCAAGATTCTGAAGATGTAAAACAAGCTTTAGGACAAAAGGGAGAACAACAAGCTGAAGATTCTGAAGATGTAGAACAAGGGATAGATGAAGAAGCACAACAACAAGCTCAAGATTCTGAAGATGTAAAACAAGCTTTAGGACAAAGGGAGAACAACAAGCTGAAGATTCTGAAGATGTAGAACAAGGGATAGATGAAGAAGCACAACAACAAGCTCAAGATTCTGAAGATGTAAAACAAACTTTAGGACAAAAGGGAGAACAACAAGCTGAAGATTCTGAAGATGTAGAACAAGGGATAGATGAAGAAGCACAACAACAAGCTCAAGATTCTGAAGATGTAAAACAAGCTTTAGGACAAAAGGGAGAACAACAAGCTGAAGATTCTGAAGATGTAAAACAACGGACAGACGAAGAAGCACAACAACAAACTCAAGATTCTGAAGATGTAAAACAAGCTTTAGGACAAAAGGGAGAACAACAAGCTGAAGATTCTGAAGATGTAACACAACAAACAGACCAAGAAGCACAACAACAAGCTCAAGATTCTGAAGATGTAAAACAAACTTAGAACAAAAAGCACAACAACAAGCTGAAGATTCTGAAGATGTAACACAACAAACAGACCAAGAAGCACAACAACAGGCTGAAGGAGAAGATGTAACACAACAAACAGACCAAGAAGCACAACAACAGGCTGAAGGAGAAGATGTAACACAACAAACAGACCAAGAAGCACAACAACAGGCTGAAGGAGAAGATGTAACACAACAAACAGACCAAGAAGCACAACAACAGGC
>CAWIYT010000163.1:0-10025 GCA_963840085.1 uncultured Nitrososphaerales archaeon | reverse complement strand
AACAATAACTTTTAAAGTTTATTATCAATTTAAAAAAATAGGGGAGGGGGGTGGAGTTTATAGACTGAAGTCTATCCTATCGTAAGTTGTCAAGAATTGTTTTTAATTTTTCTATTTGTTGTTGGTGCATTTCGTCTTGAGAAATGCTTGTTGGTTTATCGTTATCTTGCTGTATTGATGAGCTTTGGACTGTTTGATCAAAAGATTGGACTGTTGTAGCTGGAGGTAAGACACCTATATTTTGTAGACATTCAGTAATATCTGCGATTTCGACATCGGATATTGCTCTTTGTCCATTTATTAGAACCATTGCAAGTTCTCTTGCAAGTTCAGATGTTCTTTGGAATTGTTCTATTATATCACAGTATCCTGTAAGGTTTTTAGAGGGAAAATTTGCCAAGAAAGCGTCTAATGCTTGTAATTGGGTATTATTCAAAACAAGCCTAAAGCAGTCTTCACAAGTTCTTGGTGGGAATAGTATTGGCAATAGTTGTTCTGCAAAACAATCAAACAATCCTTTAACTACCTTATCTACATTGTCTGGAGTCTAGCAAGTACAGCAGCTTCAATGCTGTCCAATGCTGCTTTAGGATATAATCCACCACCTTGTGGGCTTGTTAACCATCTAAGAGCAAGATCTAATTGTTTACAAATATCAGCTACCTGTGCATAAGTGGATGGATCGCTTGTTCCAATTTTTAAACATTGCACTCCTGGAAGTGTATTATTTTGTGGTGTTTCTTGTCCACATGTTTGTCCAACAAAGTTAAAGTTGACATGATTTATCGCATTAGATAATGCATTGACCAAGTATTTTGGACAGTTCCTCCCGTGGTTCCGGCATTAAGGTAATGTAACCAATATTTTATACATTCTTCACATACTATTGTTGCATTCCCTGCTGGACCTGCTGGACCTGCTGGACCTGCTGGACCTTGTGTTCCATTAGCTCCTGGAGGACCTGCTGGACCTTGTGTTCCATTAGCTCCTGGAGGACCTGCTGGACCTTGTGGAATTGTAATAAAACATAGCCTTAAATCTGTTACATAATAACCTTTGTGTGATCCTTTTTTACATACAAATTTCTTGTCGTGTGAGTCATCCCCGTGTCTTTTAGAACCCGAAAAGGATTGCAGTTCATCTGTCTCGTTCAAAGCAGATACTTTCATTGACATGCTTGTAGTGGCTGCCAAAAAAAGCATACTAATCAATGAGAGACCTAATATCATTGACTTGTGCATTATTCTATTATTATCTTATTAATATATTAATATAAGGACACATTTTTCTTTCATCTAAATGAAAAAATTATTGTTGATCAAATAACTATAAAATAATTAAGAATATAAAATACTATAAATATTATAAGGCAATTAAACTTGGGATATTTCTATATTTTTATTACAATTTTTTTAACTATATATCGTATATATATTGACTAATTTCAATATTAAAATTCTAGCATTGATATAAATAAATAATAATATGTAGATATAGATTAGATTATTCATCTAAGTTAAGTCTCTAATCTTTTATCAACATTGTTTTGTCTTTTATGATTATAGAAATAGATTTAGCTTTGTTATATAATCTATCAAGATGTCCCAAATAACCCTGTTAGACTAGAATTATCTACGGTACAGAAAAAAGAACTAGTTTCATTCATGAAGAATACTCATGATAAAGAGGAATACAGAAGAGCATCTGCCATAAAGCAAAAGATGGAAGGAGTGCCTTACAGAACTATAGCAAAGAATCTCGGTGTCAATTACCTGTGAATACATGCCTAAGCAAAGTAATAAACAATAAATAATTCAAAATCAAATCCACATTTCTCTATATACCTATTTCATCAATCAAATTATTATTTTTTGTAATAAATAACAATAAAAAATTATTTTATGATAGAATTAATTGTATTAATTACATAATACTTAAATTCAACCAAAATTTTATCTATATGTGACTCAACCTCGTCCAACTGGAATTACTATATATACAATATTAATATTTATAGTAACACTATATGGTATTCATTTAAAATTAAGTTTCTAACAATAAAAGCTAAATACATGGTAGTAGTATTTCTACATTGGACTCCTCTTTTAGAACCGCTATCGGTATTACTCCCTCCTTGATAGAGTCTTTTTTTAATTTAATACATTGGATGATAAATTGGTCTTAAGCAATTGTACGAGACAAAAGTCAAGATATAATCAATGTAAATAAAATAATGTATCAATTAGAACAATTTATTTATTCAAATCATCTGAATGACAATATTATCAAATTTATTAATAATAATCCATCATATCATATCATAAATGATAAATAAGAAATTGTACTAATAAGATTCATACAGGATGATTGTCTGTGAATGAAGCTGAGACAACTATAGGAAAGGTAGTATCCCTATGGAGATATCCAGTAAAATCTATGCTTGGAGAAGAGCTTAATTCTTCCTACATAACAGAACACGGATTGATAGGAGACCGTGTATATGCACTAATTGACGAAGAAACTGGAAAGACGGTTAGTGCCAAGAATCCTAGTAAGTGGGGAAAACTATTTGACTTTCGTAGTGCCTTTATAGACCCACCACCAGTTGTTGATAACATTCCACCTGTTCGGATTACATTCCCAGATGGTACACAAATTTTCTCTAATCAGAATGAAATGAATGATGCTTTGTCAAACGTTCTTGGTCGAGAAGTTAAGCTCATAAGGAATAGTCTGGAGAAGCCAATCTATGAAGAGTACTGGCCAAATATAGAGGGCCTAGCACAAAGAGAAAAGACTACTGACGAAGCCATGCCTCCACAAAGTTTCTTTGATATTGCGGTAGTACATATCTTGACAACTTCTACAATTAACCGTCTGCGCGAACTCTATCCTAAAGGACGATTTGAAATACGACGATTTAGGCCAAACATAGTTGTAGAGCCATTATCTGGAGAGACAGACTTTGTTGAGAATTCATGGGTAGGCAAGAATATAACAATCGGTGAGGAGATTTTGCTCAAGGTGATTCAACCGTGCACTAGGTGTGTGATGATTACTCTTCCACAGAGTGACCTTCCCAAAGATTTAGGTATATTGAAAACAGTTGCAAAATACAATCAGGTAAATGTTGGAGTATATGCATCAGTGTATAAAGGCGGAACAATTCGACGTGAAGATTCAGTCCAAATCGAAGAATAGACTTTAATAATTTTGTATATTCTTCATTATTGTAGAGATATTATAATTTGACATTTAATCTAATCTATTGTCTTCAATACTTTTTTTGACCATAATTGGTTACCTTATAGATTTGAAGGTTAAATTATTAAATTATTTGAGGTCAGATGCCCATTATATTCTATTTTTTTATCTAAATGCATAGTGTATAAAAATATTCTAATAATCATTAAAAAGTTTCTAATAATAAAAGCTATTTACAAGATAATAGAGCTTATAATAGTAGTCTCTTATTTTAGAACCGCTATCGGTATTATCTTAAGTTGACGTTACAAATTCTTTAGTTTTTTTATAATTCTATATTTTTGTTATTTAATATAATATGTATCTATTGAAATATGAAAAAGTTAAATAAAATAATACCTATTATTTAATAGGAGAATGAACAACTTAATAACTGTCGTAGGAATAACTATAGTTTCACTTCTCTTAGCAAGTCCTTTCTTTTTACAAACACAAAATGCATACGTAAGGGATATTTATGTACAAGGTTATGTTGTTGAAGAGGTAGCAGATTCAGATGAAGCTACAGAACAGGAAGAAGAGGCAATGGAAGAGGCAGAAGAGGATGAAGATAATGACGATTGATAATATCTACCCTATTTTCTTGAATTTGAAATAGCGAGACTATAATATTCAAACATTTAAATTTTTTATAATCGTTTTCGCAAACTTCTTTATAGTATTGATTTAGTAGTGAAAATAACATGAAAAAAGCATTAACAATTTTAATGATGACAATTATGATGGTTGCAGTAACTACTACTATCTCACAAACACATCAAGTATATGCAGAAAATAAGGCTAAAGACTTGTGCTCACAGTATGATGGCGAATGGAACAATGGTAAATGTAAAATAAAAAATGATGAAGATAAAACAGATTACGAAGATGAGTTATGTGATGACCCTAAAGATACAAAGAAATATCCAAAAATATGTAAAGACAATTCTGACTAGCTAAACAAGATTTCAATCTACTATTTTCATTTTATAATTAAAATACGTTTGTTCCAATAAAAAGGTCAACATATTAAGAGTACCTGAACAATACCAATTTCAGACTGATAAAATAAAAAATATTGATTTTTTATCTTTTTCATTTATTTATATACCATTAGACCAATTTCTTTAAATTTTATTAAATAAAATGTATATTTTATGAATGATAGATTTATTCCTAACTTTAAGGAGGAGAAGAAAAATGGTAATGAGTCCTTTACCAAATGATAGAGCTCCTAAACCGAAAAAGAGGAGACGTGTTGCTATAATAAAAACTCTATTTCCAAGAATAAATGTAGAAGATGAATTATGTTCTTCTATTCTCAATAGTCATTCTAGACTGTAAAGAGACAAAATGTGGCATCATAGCAATAAAGGCAACAAAAGCATCAAATTTACTGATGATTCACTAAAATGTTGCGTATGTTTTATAGAATTTGAAAGTTCTGTAAACAATATTGCTATAGCAGATGATTCTTCAAATATACGAGAATACTATTCTACTGTTATAAACTCATTATCGCAAATAATTAAACGTTATAACGGTAAGATTGTAAAAAGTCTTGGTGATCGTTTATTGTGTTATTTCTTAAACTTTTCAGATCTTAATAATGAAAAAGCATTTGAAGATGTAATTGAATGTGGATTAGAGATTTTAGAAAAGCGAGAGGATATGAATAAAGAATTATTGATGAAGAATAATTTACCATCAGTAGAGAGCTACAAGATTAGTTTAGATTATGGTGTAGTCGACTTAGCCTTAGCTGGAGATAATTATCAACTAGATATATTTGGTTCAGCAGTAAATATATGTTCAAAGATTTCTTCTTCTTTAGCTCCTAAAAATGAAATAATTATTGGCAATAATTTTTATAGAATTTTAAAATCTTTCTCTAATATTGTGAACAATTATAATTTTATAAATAATGGTGAATTTAAGGTAACAGAAAACATTGGGTATCCTACATATAACATAAAAAGGAGTAATACTTTGTTGCAGAATGATGATACTAACAATAATCACTCCCTGATGGAAAAACAATCGAATTCATATGCTGAAGAAGATTTTATAGAAAATAAGAATAAAAAAAGAAAAGGCTTTTTTTTCCATAAAAAAAATAATATCAATAGGATAATTATAGTCGATGATGAACAGGATATACTTTTTACTTATGAATCTTTTCTAAAGGATTTTGATTATCGTATTTCTTCTTTTACAGATCCATCTTCTGCACTTAATTATATTAAAAATCTTCCCAACTTTAATGATTTATTAGTAATACTTGATATTCGAATGAAAAATTTGAATGGATTTCAATTACATCAGCAAATAAAATCAATGGACCCAACAATTAAGGTTCTTTTTGTAACAGCTTTAGATATATTGGATGAATTTTCAACCATAATTCCAGGAATATCCAAAGAATATATAATGAAAAAACCTGTTGATAGAAAGATATTCACAAGTACTATAAAAAAAATCTTAAAATAGTAAAAATTATAGTTCATTATCAATTGCTGAGGTATAAAGTAAATCCTTGATATTACATTCTTTATTACCATAAATTAGACTCTCATTTTAGAACCGCTATCGGTATTACTCCCGACGGGCCCGTAGTTTCTCGGGTTCACTATACCCTAAACAATTGTATGCTTATTAACACATACAAAAATAATTGAAATATGAGAAAATGACAATTGTACTATTTGCTTAACGGTAGGCTAAAGTAAAATGTTGCTCCTTTACCTTCAGCATTATTCTCAGCCCATATCCTTCCACCATGTGCTTCTACAATACCCTTTGATATATACAACCCCAATCCTGTGCCTGTCTCAGATTTGGTAACGAATTTGGAAAATAATCTGTCCTGTATACCAGGGTCAATACCCACTCCTCTATCTCTTATATAGAATATCACCAGATTGATAATCTGAGTTAGCGTTCTATTTATTTTAAGATAAAAAAACGATACATTTAGGCAAATGAAAATTTTTTTCTCTGACTTCCTATTGTAATATATCTATATTATTTAGTAATAAAATTATCTTTTATAATATATATACCTTACCTATATACAATATATTGATATTTATAAATAAGACGAGATGTCTGAATTAAGGCTTTATATATTATTTTTCTACAGTCAATTATATTATAGAAAATCAACAATAGTTATGTTATTTGATTTTAGTACTTTGTATTATAAAGTAATTTATAATCCTTTTACTTATAAGTTATTACATGTTTATCTTTTTAATAGATTAGAAAAATTCTCGAATTTATATTTCAAAATAACTTACAAGTTAGATCAAATTCTGAGTAACAGGGGTAGAGATAGATGAATAGTGACCAAGCTGATAAACCTAATATACAATATAATTTAGGATCGAGAAAATCATTCGTTTTAGTTGCCTTATTAGCACTCATCGTTATAATAAATCTCGCTTATAATAATAATGCCTTTGCTATCACCTATCACTATGAACCATTTTTTACTGCTGATGGGTCAACGATCTGGGATCTTGCAAACAATCCCACCCTTCAATTAACCAGATTTACAGTTGCCACTTGGTTTAAAACATTAACTAACTTCCCTGATGAAGGAGTTATGGTCAATAAAGGAGGTCTTGGATTGGAAAGTTCAGGGGCAAATCAAAACTATGGACTATGGTTCACTTCTGCAGAAAGATTGGAAGGAGGATTCGAGACGAGGAGTGGATCGAATAAATACGTTACCTCGAGTAACTTATTAAATGATGGTCAATGGCACCATGGATTAGTAACATTTGATGGTTCTATTGTAAGACTATATGTTGACGGGATTCAGAAAGGTACTCTATCTACAACAAGTACGCCTGATAATACTGGAACCCAGCCTCTTAGGATAGCAGGAAATGCCCAGTCTCTGGTGGAAAATTTCTTTGTAGGTCAAATTGACGAGGTTGGTATTTGGGATAGAGCTCTAGGCAGTAATGAAATTACCAATTTGATCTCGAATGGTGTTTTTCCTTCCAGTGGATTGGTATTTAGTAATTCCTTTAATAGTTTACTTCCCCCCGAGATCTGTGGTGATGCAATGGATAATGACGGTGATGGTTTAATAGATGAAGGATGTGCTTTACCACCACCACCACCATCAGGAGAAACATACCCCATTCAAAATATTAATTGGATTTATGATTCTTCGCTCACTCTTAGCAAGGATATAATATTAGAAGCAGGTCATCCTCATCCAAGTGATCCTGTATTATTTCCAAGCAGCGCTAGTAGTGTAGATTTTGTTTCGATTAAAAATGGTTGGTTGGAGATTGAATCCGGACTTGGAGATGGTCGTGTCTTTTGGAACTATCATGAACTACCTCAATTTGCTCAAATCCCCACCGAAGGATACAATACTGTATTTACAGGGAAATTTATGTTCAAACCAGGAATTGACAATCTATCAATAAAGGATGGTAATCATGGAACAAATGGATGGGATCTTGATGGTCAATTGATATTTGGTGGATTTGGAATATCATTGCATCGGAATAAAGTTGAATCAGATGTTGAATATTGGCATAATAGCCAAGGAAGTGGTGATACAGAATCATATCCTAATGGCCTGTATTTAGTTGATGACAAAGAGTACAAATTCTTCGTAGTATTCCAAACTGATAGAATCAATCAAGAAGTATTGGTAAATGTTTGGATAGACTTTGGCGATGGCAAAGGTTGGATTCATGTTTTGAATGATAGTAAATGGGGCCAAATTGGATGGAGTCCAGGTATAGTACCTGAAGGGGATGATAAAGTGGATATCTTGAAGGGACCTTCATTCATAACGAAACATCACATATGGATTAGAGCAAATAGCTTCGGAATTCTACCAATTAAAGATATAAAAATAGGAACTCTTAACTTTCTTTCTTAAGAACATTACTTAGAGATATTTGCTTGAATATGTTTCTTAACAATTATAGAATCTCAATATTTCCATATATCATTGAAGATTTTCTTTTTTGGTCATATATTTAATATTGATAAAAAAATAATAACAAATTCCATGCTAGATTTTTTTGTCTAATAATTAAAGCTTTTGCAAGTTATAATTACAGGTATAAAACAATTTAAACATTCAATGTTCAATATATCTATATATATCTAGTCGTTAATACACTACAAAACAAGCTAACAATACCATAAACTGGTTTCAATAATATAAAATGAAATCAATAATAATAAGAATAACAAGTAGGTGTCAGTGGCTACAATAACACCCACTTGAAATATCTTGACATACTTGATGGATTGTTAGTGCAAACAGAGCAGGTAGCATTAATACTTAAAGAAGGTCAAATAAATAAGGATATTGTTTTTGAATGTAAATAAAGAAATATTTTAGGGTAAGAATAGAAGTTGTCCTGTGATGATAGGCATTTGTTAAAGTAGATAAGGTTCAGGTTATTGAGATTGTAAAAAGTAAACATAATAATAAAAATATACAAAAACAAGGTTTGATAACAAATCTATTAGATTAGATCAGTATGAAAAGATTTGTAACATATTTGAGTTTTATTTAGCATTAAATGATTGTCTTCCAAAGATCTTATTCAATTATTCGTATTTCAGATATATCTTTAAAAGGAAATCACAACAATAATTTTTTATTCATGATTGATCCTCTCAATAAAAATATAAAAGTTTAAAGAGTATAAATAAATGCAATCATTGATCATAAATATAATGATAATTACTTAGATAATAGGAAAGATTCATCTAACAAAAAATTATTATTATAAAATAGTATCATAAGAAACTTTCATAAAATTCGATTTTATTATTCTACGAGATCTTTTCTTAATAAGTCATATTAGTAATCTCTTTCTGTATTATTATAATGAAATATCAAAATATTATTGTCTATTTGATAATTCCACTTGCTCTCTTATCTATTCCGTCATTGCTAGAACACGTAAATGCTCAGACTAATTCAGACAACCAAACTGAAGTACCACAACAAGAAAACCAAAACATGACTCTTACCACTCAGGCATTAATGAAAGCAGATATCTTTGAATTGCAGGATACTTTGATGAAAGCAAAATTAGCAATTGCTGATGGAAATTTTGAAGACGCACTAACAGGTGTTAGAAATGTTGAATCACAATTGTTAGAAATAGAACCTTCCCCTATTCAAGTTATAAAAATTTTACATAAAGCTATCAATGGCATAGCTAGTTCAGATATTGATAAATCATTGAATTCTCTTACTAGAATTCAAATTACTTTATTAAAAGCAGAGAACCAAATATTCAAAGCTTCGGTGGCAGATCCTCAAGTGATACAACAATTTGATACTCTGGAATCAAACACTAATGAAGAAAATGAAGATGATGAAGATACGATAGTACCAAATATGTTACAACAATTTGATCCTATGGAATCAAACTATAATGAAGAAGATTATACAGATATAGAAGACTCATAAATTTTTTCTTTTTTTTATTGAGATCAATGAGTTTTATGTGCAGATATAAATTTACAAAGCCTAAACCCTTGTAATTTGTGTTTATATATTTCATAAGAGTATTTCAATCTAATTTCTAAATGCAATAACTTTAGGTACATATAAAAGTTTCAACTACTAGTATAAATGCAATAATTGACCATAGATCAGCAAAATTCCAATTTGGAATATGATAATATAACAATAGCAACAATAGCAAATCAAAATTTATTATTGAAGAGAGAAGACGATGGGTAGCCAAATTATGGGCTCAATCAAAATCAGAAACAGAAAT
>CAWIYT010000162.1:0-14346 GCA_963840085.1 uncultured Nitrososphaerales archaeon | reverse complement strand
TTAAAAGAGGTTTAAGATGCCTACGCTCCGACGTTTCATCATATGATCATATATTTACACGGTAGCAAGTACACCTAATAAGAATACATTGTCTTCATAAATTTCCTATTTTTTCTTTTTGCTATTTTTTTGCTGTTTGATGATTTCTAAAGTTTTTTAGAAAATACTTTATTATCATCTAATAATGATTTTGATATTTAGATTTCTAAAAAATTTAGAACAAGATACTTCTGCAGCTGATATAGAAAGTCATGCATTTAACTGATTTATTTCAGGCTAATTTTCTTAAAGAATTTATTATATTATATTCCTTTCACTAGACAAGTCTAAAGAAAGGCTAACGAAGGTTATGTTGAATCATTGAAAGATGATCCACAAGGAATTTCTTTAATTAGTAATATGTCTTTATTGTGGACAAAATGATCCAAATAGATTTAATCAAATAGAAGAGATATGTAAAAGCATATTAACCAATATTGAAAAAAATCGCATCAAAATATAATAGAAGTTAATATAGAGACAAGAAAAATAATATATGATGCATTATAATATGAATCTGAATTTTCATTTGAACCTAATACCATAGTTGTCGTAGAGGGAAAAGCAGACAAAAATATTCTCATAGAATTTGCTAAAAAAAACTAATTTTTCTTTGAAAGAAAATGCTAAGTTTATTCCATTAGGTAATAATCACAATATTATCAAACATACACCAATTTTGGCATATACATTGACTGGAAAAAAGTAGATTAGAAAAATCAATAATACTGAATAATATTATTATCTAAATTAAAGACTGGAATTCTCTTTTTAGGTCAAATTTGTTTCACATCCCACTATGAAGGATACAAAAATGTAACTAATCTATGGTATATTTGTAGGTCATGTTTAACTGTTTTAATTTGTTAATTTAATTAACATGTTTAATATTTTTATTCTTAATCTCCTTATCTCTCATCTTCTTTTTTTCTAAATAAGAACCATTCTTTGGAATCCTTGGAATCATCTTTTTTTAGACCTGCTCCCAAACCTGACAGAATACCAGTAACCAGTGGATTTTTTTTATATATAGAAGATAAACCGAGTAAAGCACCAATTGTCCCATGATGGACTCGCCTATTGAACAAATATACTTTAGATGGATTATCTCGAGAATTCCAATAAGATGTCAACATATCAGCAACTGCAGATCCTACCTTAAATGATTCATTTTGATTATCATTATTATTTTCTCCTACCTCATTAAGCAATTTAGATTCATAACCTTTTATTTTATCATATATTGATTCTTTTTCTTGTAAATTTTGTTTTAGTATGCTTATTGCATCTTTATCCATTATTCCTTCAGGTATTTTTAATATTGTTCTATAAGATGATATTTCGTTATTTTTTATCAATGCATCTTCTTTTGTATTTAGAGCCTATCCGAAAACTCCTCCTCTCTTATATGTTATCCAAGCACACGCAAAATGTAATATCGCAATATAGTTATCTTCCTTCTTTTTCCCATCTAATCAATAACCGCCTGAATCTATTCATCCATGAGTGTGTTCTCTCAACTACCCATCTTCTTGCTCTATATTTTGGTATCCTTCTTCTCTTCTTTTTGTTACCATTATTGTATTCTTCTCCTCCTCTCTTGCAAATATGCATGGTATAACCATATTCCTCAAGTAACTCGTATACTTCAGGATAGTCATAACCCTTGTCAAGACAGATGTGTTGTTGTTGAATATCTGTTATAGATGATGATGATGGTCTGCAAACCACTATACTCTGAAGAGTTGCTTTTGTCATCTTCATATCATGTCTGTTAGCACCATCTACAGTAATTCCAAGAGGAATGCCCTGACCATCTACAAGAAGGCTACGTTTGGTACTTGATTTACTTCTGTCTGTGGGATTTGGTCCTGTACTTTTTTCCCCAAGAGGTGCTTTTGTTATTGCACCATCCATTGATTGCCATTTCCAGTTGATACCAACTTTTTTATCATATATTTTTAGACCATCAATCCACATACGTTTGAATACGCCATCTTGTCTCCATTCCTGAAACCTGTCATGTACCAGTACTGGATGCACCAAGACTTCTTTGTGGTAATGCTTTCCACTGACATCCAGTACGTGTAATGTAGAAGATAGCATTCATTGCCTTTCTATCATCCATTCTAGGACGACCACTTTTCTTCTTATTTCTTTTTGTCTTTGGTAAAAGAAGAACAATCCTGTTCCATAATGCATCTGGTATTTCATATGATGAATCAATTCCAGAAGTTATAGATATCAAATAAATATCTCATAAAGTTTAAGATACTAAATAGATTTAGTTTTGTCTAATGAGTCTGTTATACCATAACTAAAATACTGTAAACTACTTTTCGGATAGGCTCTTAGTATCTCAGATTCTTCAGATGCCATCATAGTGTTATTGATATTATTATCATTGTCACGGATTGCTGCTGATATTTTTGTTATTAAATTTGTGTCATTAGTTTTAGTAACATTATCTTTTTTCATTTTATTCCTTGCTTCATTAATTAATGAACGCAAAGAAACAATATCTACTTTTGAATCGGTTGGCTTTTTACCATAAGAATAAATTAGAATCCAATAATCTTCTTTGTTGTTCTTTTTCCTCCCGTAGATGCTGTTGTAATAGATTCTTAGAATCTTTTATAGGAGTTTCCAGTATTCGTCTTTCTAATCGTTCTATTACAGCATTTTCAATTGATAAAATTTCATTTAAATGTTCTATAAATTTATTTTTTTCGTCCTTATTCTTAGACGAATCCATATAACAATATAGAAAACATTAAACTTAAGACTTTTTGGATACAATTAAACATATATCTAAACATCTCCTCTGAATATCTAATATTATAGATAGAAAAAATAATTTTTTATTAAATCAATTAAGAATAATGTTTAAATCTCTTTTTAAGTCAAATTTGTTTCACATCCCACGGTAAAAGATACAAAATTATAGCTAATTCTTGTATCTTTTGTTATCCTATTAATTTATTATAATTTAATTGAAATCTAATCAATTGATAACAATCTTTTACAAATTAAAATCGAATTTCATAGGCTCATTAGATGCCAACTTTTCCAGTGTTTTTCTTTCACCTTGTTCTATTAATTTTTTTATTGTTTTAGTTGAGAAATCTGCATTCTGGAACATTGTAGGCGACTCTGATTCACTTCTTGTAATTCTTGTAACAGATTTTATTTCTGCACCATAGTTTTCAATTAGATTAGTATACTCTTCTTTTATTTTTTTTAATTCCTCTTCTTTGATTTTGGTTTTATCTGTATATTTTTCGAATATATCATATAATTTTTCTACGAGGTTTATATGCCTGGTTATTAACTTTGACAATTGTATATTGTACATATCTTTGTCACAGAATAGAATATCTTTATAACGATTAATGACTTCAACCATATTTGTGGGAAGACGATCTATATTTTGAGGATAGTTTTCGACAATAAAAATATTTTTATCATTTCTTGGAGATACAAAAAGAACTTCTCTAATAGGGGTATTACTAAGTAGGCTTCCATCCCAACCATATACATTGTCTTCTACCTCAACCCAAGGAAATCCATAAATTGGATAACCTGAACAGGCTAGGATATGTTTCGCCTTAATTTCTGTTAGAGTATTATCAAAAACAAGAGGTTTTCCAGTCATAACATTTACAGCAGTCATGATAAGTCGAAGAACATTTGGTTTTTCTTCTTGTGTGGCAGCAAGGTTTAATTTTTTATAATCTATATACTTTTCAAGTGTTTTTTCAAGCGGAGAGTGATCATATATATAAGTCCAATTTTGTGGATCAAAATAACTACCCTCATCCATTTTTTTTATTAGGCCAAAACTATTTCCCCATTGCCACCTAGGAACAAACATTTTTGGAACTCCAAAAATTGCAGCGTTTACGGAAGATGACGATATTTTTTTGAACAAATATTCTTTATTATAGGAATCCCACTCATACATCCATAAATCCGGAATAATTTGCATATTACTTTCACTTACTTCAAGCCAAAAATCCTCTAGATCTTTTTCTGGTTGATCGCTCTTACTACCTGCAATGATGGCAGCATTTACAGCACCTATAGAAGTACCAGCAACTATATCTATTCTTATTTTTTGTTTTACTAGTGCCTTAAACACACCGCAGGCAAAAGATCCTAAAGAGCCACCACCTTGCATAATAAGAACATTCTCTAAAGCTCTTGTTCTTTTATGTCTTGGTGAGCTTTCTTCTTTTATTTTATAACTCATCTATATTATATAATATCTTTTTTCAAAGACTAAAAATTTTCTCATTTGTATTGTTAATTATATTGTTTTTACTATAGATCCTCCTATAGAAATGTTTGGGTCCAAAATTTATGTCAAATTTGTTTCACATCCCACTGAGACAAATACAAAAATGTTGCTAATCATTAGATCTATTGCGTAATTAGTAACCATGTAAAATATTACATATCTGATCTAAGATAAAAGAGAATAATGTTATTAAATTTATAAAATTTTTAAAATTAATTTAATTTTCAGAATATTTTGATTCCTTCCTAATTACGCAAAAGATCTATTGTATATTTTTGTACTACTTGACTATTATAATGTATATGAAGTAGCTTTAGAAATTAGAAATTTAATTATTGCATTACTTCAATTTTATAGAATAATGACAAAGGAATTATTGTAAAGTATCTTAATATTTAATTTTGTCATTGTAATACTTTATTTTTTATAGTTTCTAAATCAAATTGAAGTATCATATACAAAATAACTTTTAGCTTTAGAATCTTTCTAAAAGAACAAATTTTATGGTCTTTGGGCTTAAAATAATAATAATGATAAAAAATTGATATCATAGTAACTTGTTAATAGTCTTTTACCTTTTTACTATCATTGAAGTATTTATTAAGAGGAACAATAGTAACTCTAAATGATAAAAAAGTGATAATAAATGATGGCTTTATAGGAAATTTTTATTATTTCATTACACTACTTCTAATGTAATAATCATTATTAGACCAATACATTTAGCCATCTCATATTTTTTTATATTAAAAAATAAGAATATTATTACTTTAATCATCGTTATTCTTGGTATTAGAAAGTTTTTCTTGTGTAAATCTTATAAGTGTCTGTATAACATCTTCCGTTACTAATCCTACTGTAAAACTAATTACTGCTAGAGTATAGATGGAATTGTCACCACTTAATCCAAATGCAGATAATAAGAAATAAACTGCTACTGAAAGTATTGGAGCAAGAAAAAATAAGGCGGCATCTCTTAATGATTCATAGAAAACATTTCTTCTATTATATTTTGATTCTTGACTAAAGTCTGAACTTATAACTTTTTCAATTTTAACGCTATCAATCTTTTCTTCATTATTTTTATCAAGTATTTGATTATTAGAATCTTTTTTAGTTTTGGATTCATTTACTTTATTTTTTTCTTCGTCAATTAGTCTTGAAGTCTTATAAAGATATCTTATATAGCCACCACCTAGTCCAAAAATTATTACATAAATAGGTATTGTCAATGCATTACCAATATGAAAAACCCAGTTCCCAATATTTTCTCCTTCTTTTACCTTAACCAATCCTATAGGAGACTGTGTTCCAAATTCTAAATCGGTAAATAACAATGATGCAAGAACTGATGCAACAATTCCTGACAAAAATACGAAACGTAATATCTCTTCAACTAATTGATTTTTTATACCTATAGTGATAAGGATAAGTAGCGCACTAAAGAAACCTAATGAAAGATAGAGGAATTTAGCAATATTAGTTTCGAATATCGAGACTACATTGAAGGTAGTTGATGCAACTTCAAAATTCTTCCCTTGTATTGCTGTTACAGTAACATTATATACTCCTTTATTTTCAGGATGAAGAATAAATTTATAACCAGTTGAATTAGTACCGTTTACTATTTGAGAAACTTTGTGTATAATATGATTAGATGAATCTCTTGTTTCCAATATCAATTTAATTAATTCTGGACTACTACCATCAAAGTTTATAATCAATAAAATATCTTCAAATTCAGTATATTCTCTTCTGTCTGGAGATATATCTACAGAAACCAAATTGAAGTTATTTCTATCAATAGTATTTTCAATAAATTTACTTGTCTGATTAGTAGAATTAAGATTAGATTGGTTACTAAATAAATTATCACCTGATTTATTAGTAGAATAACTGTCATTCTGATTTATTGTTCCAAATATATCATAATATTGACTAGTACAAATAATAATAACAATGAAATATAAAAAAATAACGGTTTTCATTTCATTTATTATAAAATGGAATTAGTGAAATAATCAATTTTTCCTATCCTAAACAAATATCAGCAGTGCAATATCATTTTTACTTGATTACTCTTTTTTCATAAGAAAAATCTTTTTCCTGGGCAGATTCCATCTTTGATATAGTTTCATTAATTGTAATTAATGTTTCATTAATTATAACTTCATTTGAAAGAGAGGGAATAGTAGAATTTGTTAAATTGGTTTCATTACCTAATGTCATATTATCTAGTTTATTAAAAGTTGCTGATACAGTAGAAGGTAAGGAAAAAGTAAAAATTAATAGAATTATAGACAATAACAATAAGGAATTAGTTATCATAATCAAGTGTATCTAATAGTATTATAAATACAAATCTGTTGTCCTGTTAAGTTAAGGAAATAGATTTAGCTGTGAATGTCCTATTTCTAATTTGTTGATCCTACTATCCTTGTGTTAATAACAATAAAAGAAACTGTAATCTACAACATCTATACAATTGGATAAAGTTATTCGTCTATTTGTATAATTCAACAGTTAGAAATAAAATACCATTTCTTATGTATGTGGAGATGAATTAATCTTAAATTAACAGAGTCGGTAAATAAAAAATAATAAAATAGAGATAATTCTTCAATTAAAGAAAATTGAATGATAGATGATGTTTATTATTAAAAATTTTGAGGCGTCGAAAAAAATTTTTTAAAATGAAGAATTGAAAGTTAATAGAGAACTTTTTTTTAGAAAAGTTTATTGTTGTGATAACATACATAATAAAATTAAATTGTAATGAATAGATCGTCAGATTGTTTATATATTTAGATTTTATAAATATATATTATTATGATCAACAATCAAGTGATTTTGATTATTGTTATAATACCAATTTTATTTTTGTTTAATAATACTCTAAATATATTTGGACAACAAACCTTTTTTGCGTCTTCTACCCTTGACTCAGAATTGACAACGTATGAGAATAGTGAAAAAGGCATAAGTATTCTTTATCCTACAAACTGGGTACCTATGGAGAATGAATTTGGTATTGCATTCTTTCCATTATCATTTGATTTTTCTAATAATCAGCCACCAGGAGTAAGTATCCTTATTAGGCCTAGTACTTCAAATACTGTAGAAGAGTTAGTCAACAATGAAATAAATGATATATCTCAACAAGTATTAAAATTTAAGCTTATCGAAAAAAATCCTTTTTCTTTAGGAGGAATTAGTGCTTACAATATATTATTTACTCATTTCGATCCAACTACTCAAACTGAAATCCAAACGTTACAAGCTTTTACTATTAAAAATGGAAAAGATTATGGAATAACATATCAAGCATCTGCACAAGATTATTCAACTTACTTGCCAATAATACAACAAATGATTCATTCATTTCGGTTTATTGATTCTTCATTTGGTACAATACAATAGATTATGTTTACTATTTATGTAACTATTACCTTCTTGTGATTTATACCAAATTATATATACATTAATTAAGAGTATTTGTAAATTTTAAAGATTTAATTATACTTTGAATAGCAGTGAGATGATTATAAAATTTTGAAGGATTTGCGTAATAAAATATAACACATACCTTATTATCATTTATTGTAAGTATTTCCATGACTTTAAATTTGTGAAAATTCTGATCGATAAATTCATAAATTAACATAGAGGCTGGTTTATTCATTATTGTTGTTGGTTTAAATGAGAGTAATCTAAAACTATTATAATTACTATGTAAATAATCTATTTCTTTATTTGTAATTTCAGTTAATGACATATTAGTAGAAGAAAAAACAGGATCTTTTTCAGGATTAATAACACTTATCTTGAAGGTTTGTAAATATCGATCTGGACTAATTGTTGGAGGAAGGTAATAAAGAACTACACTGTTATTTTGATCTTCTTTTATCCATTGTGAAGGATATAAGAACTTTATTCCTAATGTCAAACTATTATAAATTTGAAAAGCATTATCAATTTTAAATGATTTAGTAATATTTTTCGCTCTTATTTCTGAATGTTTCAGCTAGTTGTAACAAAGAATTTCCATGAATCTTTGTTCTCTTGTCTTGGTTCTATTGTTATGAATAAACTGGAATGTTTTGGAGTATACCTGTAAATTGTACTGTTTACACCCATGAACTTTCTTATCCATAACTGGTACAGGTTGCTTCTGCATTCACAATTATTCACATGAACAATATCATTTGCGTATTCTTTCTGTGAATGGATTACACTTTTGTGTATGAAGCCATGTTCTTCCAGCTGGTCATATGCTCTATATTCATCTGTAAATACAGTTGAACCATACTCTACTCTGGTACATATAATATCAAGAAGTGACTGTCGTACAGGAACATCAAAATATGTCATTCCGTTCCTTCTTTGATGAATACATGTTATCATTGGATGATCCTCTGTAAAATGTTCCTCTGCCTCTCCAGGGTTTTAGCCCTCTTTTCCTGGGTTTTCTTCCTGATTTTACTATCTCATCATGATATGATCTACCTTTCAGTCCTGCCTTGATATAGAATTCATCACCTTCAACATTACCACCGAGTTTAGCAGATGATGATGAGGAAGATGATAACTTTTCCATAACTGTTCTGATAAATCGATAGCATCTTGGAATTGGTATAACTACCTCAAGCGATACCTGTCTTATTGAACATCCGGGCCAGAGTCCAAAGTATAGATACATTGCCAAAAACCATATCTTCAATGGTGTATGTGAATAATGAAATACAGTACCTGTTTTGTCATTGAACGATCTTTTACAATGCTTGCAAAAGTACTTTTGGTAGGATCGATACTGACCATCCTTCTTTACGTTATTTGACTTACAATGTGGACATAATATGTAGTCTTTCCATCTGGCCTTTCTCAGTAAACTGGTACACCAACTTTCATCAGGAAGAGATGTGGTTAAAGTAAACACATCCTAATTATGTTTTATGCAGACTTTAAGCTTGGCTGAAACATTTGTCAATAAGAGCGATATTTTTTATTATTGGTAGATAAAGATCATATTTCTCTGATTCTGTTAGAAAATCTAGTCTATACATATAATTGTTTATTATACTAAAAATAGATATTAGTTTTTTTTGAAATTGATCTAAAGGATCAAAATATGTATAAATTGCTTGATAGGCTGGTTTATTATCTAATAAAATAGATTTGAATTCAATTAGATTAAATCCTATATAACTTTCCGTTTGAGCCTCAATATAACTTTTGGCCATTTCCTCTAATTGACTATTATTAGCAGAAACATCTGTAAAAAATATTCCAAGTTTTTCTAAAAATTTATCTTGGAATTTTGCAGAAAATCCTATATATTCAATTGGAGAAGTAAAAACCATTTCAGATGCTAATTTAGATTTTTCTATTGTCCAATCTGATGGATATTCTAGTTTAAATCCACAAATGGAATCTATATAAGAGGAATAATTGATTTTATTAAATAATTGTTCTAGATTTTTTTTGTAAATATCTTTATAATTACTTGAATCATTTTGTTGTAGGTAGCAAAGAGCATTTGTAGAATTTACTAATTCAAAAGAATTTATTATTTTATTCACAATAGGTATATAATCATTAAAAAAATCTGTAAGGCTAGTAAATATAAAAGTATACATCGTATTATTTACTATTGTTCTAACTTGCATCTCGGCAAAAGGTGAGCCATTTTCACCCGTGTATGTATATACTATTTTATATCCTTCATTACCATTAATAGATAGAGAACTGTTATCTTCAAGTTTAAAGAATGGGGTACCTGTAATAGTACTTCCACTCTCATTGGCACTTTTAATATATGATTCAGATACTTCTTTTGCTGTTTGTGTGAATGGCCATTGTTCTATCCATAATCCAAGTTGTACTATTTCAAATTTAGGAGGATTAAATGTTATAACGACTGGATCCATTAATGCTTCAGTCTCGACTCTCCAATGTGATGGATAGTCCAATTTAAATCCGTATTTTGGATTAAAATAGGTAGAAATATTTTGAAGTAAAGATGTCTTTTCTTTAGGACATATATAATCTGATATTAGTTGGTTAGTTGTAGATTTATCGTTTGCTTCACTGTTCAGGAAATTTAGATAAGCTAGAAAGAATATAACAATTAATGAAAAAACAATGTTAATGTACATTTAATATTAATATGAATAATCAATTATTTAATATTATTTATATAATATGACTTTCCCAGTAGTTTTTTATCTGTGAATAATTTTTTATATATCTTTTTACTTTAATTTAAGCATGCCAATAAGATGTTATTTCAAAATAACATTTATTAGAATTATATTATTATTATTCATTATTATAATTGGTAATATATTTGGTTTTATACAACCAATTATGTCATTAGATCAATCGCCATCCCTTATATCAAAAAATCCATCTAATGATCAAACAAATAAACCATGGCTGGGTATAAATTCTATTAAAGTTTCACAAAATATTGCAAATTTAATTGGAATGAATAAACCTCAAGGATTGCTAGTTATTGATGTTATTGTAGATAGTCCAGCAGATAAATCTGGAATAAAAGGTGGCTATATGACCTATAACGATGGTAAATATTCTATAAAATTAGGCGGAGATATAATTTTAGCAGTAGATAATCATAGTCTTACTGAATCAGAAGAAAGTCTTCCAATTAATAAAAAAATAGGAGAGAATATCACATTAACAGTTATTAGAGATGGCAAAATAAAACAAATAACTACTACCCTTGAATCAAGACCTAATTCTTTAATTTATAAAAATATATCCTGCGGTAAATATAGTCCTTTTAAAAATTTACAAACAAAATCATTAGCTGACTATACAGTCATGGTCTATGTTACTTCTTCCGAGTTGCAAGATTATGCAATAAAAGATCTTATGGAAATGAAAAAAATAGGAAATTTTTCGAAATTAAATATATTGCTGCAAACTGGAGGTGGTGCAACAATCGATAATAATCCCAAAACATCCATAGATTTCTCACAAAACCAAAGATTTCAAATTGTTAATAACACTATATTAACATTACAAAATATTGGACATCAGAATATGGGGGATTCAAATACATTATGTAACTTTTTAGTATGGGGCATTAATCACTTTCCTGCAAAAAAATACGTGACAATATTTTGGGGGCATGGTAATGGAATTAAAGGTTTTGGAAAAGATATCACCTTTAATAAAGATATATTAACATTACAAGAAATAGAAAGTTCTTTTAGAAATGCAAAAGAGATTACTCAGCAAAAGTTTGAACTAATTGGCTTTGATTCTTGTTTAATGTCCTCTATAGAAATTGCTAAAAGAATCTCTCCATTTGCTAATTATATGGTATCTTCTGAAGAAATTGAGCCAGGTGGGGGATGGAATTATACTTCAATATTTAAATCATTGATCATTAATCCAGACCAAAATGGATATTTACTTGGGAGAGTAATTTCTGATTCTTACTTTAACTCATTTGAAAAATTACCTGAGAATAAAGGTTTTAATATTCAGAAACTGGTAACTTTATCTGTAATAGATCTAACAAAAATTCCTCAATTTGAGGATAGCCTTAGTAGATATATTTCTCATATAGTTGATAACATTAAGGACATTTCAAAAGTACTAGAAATTTTAAACGTGACAGAAAAAATTGAGCGTTATGGGAAAAGTTTTGATAGTAGTTCTGGTTTAATTGATATTAAAAGTCTTATATCTAATCTCAATAGAGTATTTCCTGATTTTAGGAACCTTGGAGATATTGTATATAAACAGTTAGATGAATCCATAGTTTATAATGTTACAGGAGAAGAAAAAATTAATTCTAAAGGTCTTTCTATTTATATGCCTAAAATAGTAGAAGAGATCAGTAAATATTATACAAATACGGTACCAGTAAGAAGGTTATTGAAACACTTTATAGGAGCATTCTTTCAGATACAACGTTTCCAATAATTCAATCTAATGTTCAAGGAAATATTATAAATGGAATTATATATTCCAATGGCCTTGATAAAATAATTTTAGATATTCATGACTCTAATTCAAATGAATTTTATTTTCAGGAATTTGAGCCATCTCTATTTCTTGATAGTAATAAATCATCATTTACATATCTGTGGAATGAACAAATTTTCTCTTTATGTAATGAATATAACATATGTCAACCAACATTGGTAGAATATGAGATAAATGGAAATAATAAATTAGCAATTATTCCAGTTAGATTGGAATCTTCTGAAAGGAAAATTAATGAAACGGTATCACTTATTTATGCAATAGATACCAATGGAAGACTTAATTTTATGGGTGCGAGACCACATTTGGCACAAGACGAGGAAGGATTATTCCCTAAAGAAATATTAAATATAAATCCAGAAGATAAGATTTATACTATTGGACAATCCTTTGAATTTATTAATTCTTTTACATATAATAATTCAAAGATTATTGAAAATGAACCAATAGAAGCAACAGAAAACTTTGAACCTAAATATATTACCTATGATGGTAATTATAATATTCGAATTGTAGTTTGTGATTATGCAAAGAAATGCTCTCCTTCAAAATGGTACAATTTTGACTGAAGCATAATTAACAATACTAATATGAATGAAAACAGATCTACTTCATCTACTGCTAATAATATAGAGGATATTATTTCAAAAATAGAACCAAACGATATAGATTCAAAAAGTCCTAATCAAGAGAATATTCCTGAATTAATTGCTAGAAATGTAAGTCAGAAAACTTCAGAACAAATTACATAATATCCACTAAAAAATCATTGAGTAAAAGACATTATTAAAGCATTGAATCTCCTTTCAATTACTGATCTAGATAAAACTATCAAGAGTATTCATATCAATGATCTTAAATTTTTTGTTGATATTGTAAAATATTATAGATTAAATTTTTGTAATATATTATTGTAAAAAGAACGTATCTAATTTTACAATATAAGTAGACGGTAATAATCCTAATCCATCATTATTTCGTAAACTATTAAATTCTTTATGTTTATAGTTTATGGATATATTGAATACATCTCTATTTTTATATAATGGCTAATGAATACAATCAACAATTCTCCCCAAAAAGACAATTTACAATAAGATATCATGAGGAAGAAGATGATGGATATAGTGGACAATGCTTAGAGATTCCAGGAGCAATTACAAGGAAATAATTTAGAAGAATTTAAGAAAATACTACAGAGATGCTATTTCTTTAATTTTAGAATCTATCAAAGAAGAAGATGATACGCAAAAGAAAAAGTCCTTAATAATAGAAGTATAAATAATTTTAAACTATAACTCCTTACTACATAAATAAGATTTATTTCATTGAGCTTAAAAAATCATAATTATAGACAAATATTGAAAGTATTAACTAAACATTATGATTTTCTCTTGAAAGACAAAATGGAAGTCAATAAAACTAAAAAATACGGACGGCAGACGCTTAATTGTACCAAGACATGATTCTAAAGTAGGTGTCATGAAGTCTATAATAGAACAAACCAAAACTACACAAGAAGAATTTCTAAAATATCTAAAATAAACTATTTTAATTATTATTCAAGGTATTTGATTCCATTAATATAAGATTCAATCTATAGAAAGATCTGGGTCCAAAATTTATGTCAAATTTGTTTCACATCCCACTGGCCCCATTGAACTCTGGGTTCCAATCCTATCTTTTTTAATGGAAGAATTCATGAAGCAATAATGATACAAACGAAGAATTAACCTTTACTTTTTATATTCATTTATTTATTAATCATTTAACCCAACCAAGAATTTTGAAATCTAATAGTGATATTCATAATATTTGTAAAAGATTGAAAGGATTCTGTGAGATTTGAACCTCCTTATTTGTATTCATGGGTTTATACAATTTATCAAAATAAGAAAATCGAACCACATCTAATATTTCAAATTTCTAATAAAAATAATAATAGAAACTCTTTTAAAATAAATAATATGTTTTCCAAAATCATGCTA
>CAWIYT010000161.1:0-11589 GCA_963840085.1 uncultured Nitrososphaerales archaeon | reverse complement strand
TATGACTGTTTCATTAATGATTATCCAAATGCTTGAGGATTAATCTTTAGCGATTCGATAATACTATCCGCGATGGGACTGTTATTATAATAAGATTCATCAGAGCCAGCATAATAAAGGGTAATCATTAAAAGATGATTATGCATCACATATCCTTTTTCATAATGCAAAAGTTTCGAATTATTATCCTTTTCAATAGAGCCAGCTTGTATAATATATTGAGATTGAATATTCTTAAATTCAAAAGGATTTGAATTAACTTCTATATTATAAAATTCAATTCCTGGTAAATATTTTACAAATTCATTAACTCTTTTTGTTAAAACTTCATTTATAGGTCCTGAATCATACCTATTGATAGTAATAAACGAATGTCCATCTGAAGATGAAATTCTAATTAATTGATTTTCATTTTCAGTAGCTAACTCTTTCCAATCAGATGGAAAATGAAGAGAAATTCCCGCCCTTTCTATTGATTTATCGAGAGAAAAATCACCTGTTACCTGTCCTTTCGAATTATCAATAAAATTAGGTGAAATCAAAACAGTAAATACTAAAGCTAAAATACTTACTAGTATTGTACTTATCATTAATTTTTAATAAATAAATGAGATATAAATAAACATATTCATTGGTAATATATTATTATACCAAGCAGAGTCCTTTTCCTATCTGGAGTTGCTATATACAGTCAAGATAATCTATATGTAGCTGGCACATAGAATGGCTATATTAAGAAAATAGATTTAGCTGTTAATGTCCTATTTCTAATCTATTATGATATTTAGATCATTTGAAAGAAAGATAGAAATCCACTATTGTAGTTATGTATTCGCTATATCTATATTTTCTTGGTTTAAGTCTACGTAATACATCCAAAGCATTGGAACTGTTCAAAGATGAAAAATAGAAGTTACATATTTGCATGGAATTTGATTCAAAGATTTGCAAAGAGTATCACAATTACAAAAGAAAAATAAGCAATTTTAATTAGGAAATTATTCAGCAATTAAATCTAGAATACTTTATTTGATCGTATTTTATACTAAATATAATTACATCCTTGATAATTCAAGTTAATGAAATTTATTTGATATTAATTACTATAACGTTATTTTCATATAGTTTATTAAGTCAATAATAAATTCAATGATTTTTGGAAAAATTTATCTATAACAATGGCTATTGTATATAGTAAATTATGCAAAACATGATTGGAATGCTGGCACAATCCTTTGGTATAGATCCGAATATAGCTGGTATGGCAGTTAATGGTGCAACCAAAATGTTTCTTCAAAAATCTACTCCCAAGGCTGCTTCAGGTCTTTTATCTGCTTTACCCAAAGATGTTACTGACCAATTTCATGAAAATGATAAACAAAAATTTAAAACAACACAAGAGAATGTAAATCGTTATGATTTGCTAAAAGAATTGTCAGAAATAACTGGTATAAAAGATATAGACAAATTAGACAATTTTGCTGGTATTATTTTGGATAGTATAAGGCAAAATACTAGAATTGATTTAAGTGATGGTCTTGACAAAGAAGAATTATTTCAAGGATTAAAAGATCTATCAAGACAACAACAACAATCTCGTCAATTTTAATTTTTTTTATTTTAGTCACATTTAATTGAGAATCTTTTTAGAAAAATAATATGAAAACTAAATTGCATCAAAAAACTTTTTAAAAAGGAAAAAAACGTTATTTAATGAATTTTATCAAAATATGCTTTTGGAATTTACAAAATCTATTTGATACAACATTAAGTGATCTTGCATTAGATTTTGATTATACACCAACTAATGGATGGGACGAAACAGTAAGAGATATAAAAATCGATAATCTAGTTAAAGGAATTTCATCTACATTTTCTTCTGGTCCTGATTTAATTGGAATGTGTGAAATTGAAAATGAATATCTTGCCCAAGAAATAGCAACAAAATTAAATAGAAATTTAAATAGAAATGATTATTCTGTTGCTAAATACAAAGATAGTCCTGATATTCGTGGAATAGATACCTGTCTTGTCTATTCAAATTCAATTTTTGAATTTACTGAATCCAAATCCTATAATATAGATTTGCGTTATCCTACTAGAGATATTTTTTATGTAAAATTAAAAGTTTTACATAATAATTCAAATCTTCATATTTTTGTAAATCATTGGCCATCAAGAAGAGGAAAAGATGATTTTACTGAATCTGATGAAACAGAATTTGCAAGATCTCTAGTAGCAGAAAATTGTGGCAAATTGATAGATGATATTATCAAAATATCCAAAGAAGAGTCTCATAGACTTCCTAAATGCCTAATAGATTGTCCAGAATACGAAAGTGATTTTAAATCTGATGATCAAGATGCTATTTCTGATAAATTAGACAAAGAAGAAATAATAAAACAAAATGAAAATTTGATAAAAAAATTAGATGATAAATGGAATGAAAATGTTTTATTAATGGGTGATTTTAATGATGAACCTTATAATAAAAGTATAGTAAAATTTCTTAATGCTACCCCTAATTTAGATCTCTTAAGAGATTGGAGGACTATTTTTCAATTGAAAAGAAAAGATTGGAAAAATACAAAATCCGAGAGAAATTTATTTAGAAGAAAAGTCTTATTTATATAATTGTATGTGGAAACTTATTCCTGATGGCACTCACTATTTCTATAAGACAAATTCACTCTTTTTATTTGATCAATTTATTGTATCACGAGGATTATTAAAAAATTATAAACATCTTAAAATAGATTTGGATTCTATAAAAATACATAAAAACTGTCTTGCGATGGGGAGTAATTTATTAGAAGATAATTTTAGCAATAATGTTAATTACAAAAATAAGAAAAAATTGCATTCCTATCAGAAACTAAGTCCTATGGCATTTAGATTCTCTAAAACAAAAATATTTGATTTAAATAAAGATATAAAAGAAAAAAAAGAATTAGAAATAATCCTACAAGAAGCATTACAGTTAAAGTTAAATGAAAATATTACAAAACTAATCAAAGATAAACTTAAAGGATTGACAGAAAGGTTAGATAAAATACAAAAAGATAAAGGATATTATGCTAATTTTGTCCAAGATCCTAATACAGGCTTTAGTGACCATTTCCCTATTAAGTGTATAATTGAAATAAATTGACAGTTTCAAAATTTGAAATGATTTAATAAAAATAATCAATTCTATAATAATTAGTAAATATGAATATTATAATTTAATTGATATAAAAAGAAATAATCATTGTTATATCTTAAGATTTATCAAAATACAAATTAATATTAAAACCACAAATACAGGCAAAAATGCCTCAACCTATATGGTTTCATCGATTTTCCTCCATAATGGACTATGGCTCCAAATTTTGTAATTCAATTATTTAAACTGATATATTAATTTTAAATTCTATTTGTGATATTGAACACTGAAACCATGACTATTCAACTCCCTTCGGTAAGTAATTTTTTCGGGTTCATATTACTTTACTTTTAGAGATTTACCAATTGTCTAATGTGACTCTTTTTGGAATTATTTGAATTAACCAATCTGATCTATCTATTGAAATGATGCTAATAAAGAAATTATCATATTTATATCATCAGCTTAATCAATGAATAAGACCTAATTTTACGATCTTCTATAAAGATATACAATCAACACATTTCAAAGTAATACAAATTTACATTTTTTAAGAAATTAAAACTTTAACAAAATACCAAGTATAAACTTGGTTCTTTATAACTTCTTTCGTCAAAAAACGATAAATGCTTGATTAATTGTAAAGTAACTCAAAATTATCCAAATGCTTGAGGATTAATCTTTAGCGATTCGATAATACTATCCGCAATGGGACTGTTATTATAATAAGATTCATCCAAGCCAGCATAATAAAGGGTAATCATTAAAGGATGATTATGCATCACATATCCTTTTTCATAATGCAAAAGTTTCGAATTATTATCCTCTTCAATATAGCCAGCTTGTATGATAAATTGAGATTGAATATTCTTAAATTCCAATGGATTTGAGTTTACTTCTATATTATAAAATTCAATTCCTGGTAAATATTTTACAAATTCGTTCACTCTTTTTGTTAAAACTTCACTTATAGGTCCTGAATCATACCTATTGATAGTAATAAATGAATTTCCATCTGAAGATGAAATTCTAATTAGCTGATTTTCATTTTCAGTAGCTAACTCTTTCCAATCAGATGGAAAACGAAGAGAAATTCCCTCCCTTTCTATTGATTTATCGAGAGGAAGATCACCGGTTCTCTGTCCTTGTAAATTATCGAGAAAATTAGGTGAAATCAAAACAGCAAATACTAAAGCTAAAATACTTACTAGTATTGTATTTATCATTAATTTTTAATAAATAAATGATATAAATAAACATATTCACTTTGCATTATTCATAGTAAATATTGCTACTAGAATATAATTAAAGCCATAGCCCTCCTTTTTCTATTTGTAAAGGCTTAGAACCATAGAAGAGATGGAAGGCCATGGCTAAGTTTGAGATTTGAATTTATCTTTGGTGTGGATAGTGTAATATTCTTTTATAAAATATTTAAAAATCAATGAACGAAATTATCTAATTAATTATTATAATCATAACCTGAACTGACGGTGGAAAAGACTCTTTCTTTTTTTGTTAAGTCCAGGCTATGACTTTTTGTTGCAATCTTCCTTCTTTGGTGATGATGTTTGCTATTACTAATAATAAAATATTTAGAACTGGTGAAACTATTCTTTAGTAGTTTTAAATAATATAGTCAATAGCCTGAACTATACAATAATGGTAATATGAATGGAAAACGGACAGACAGAAGATGGTTCAGACTATGACTACAGCAATGATTGGATTTGTCTGTTAGTTAGTTGCTCTCTCTCAATTGTAGATAAAAGATCAACAAGTTAAATTCTCTCTCAGAATGTATTTATCATTTTGTAATATTCATTCTATTTTTTATACATTAATTTTTACTTTACATAGTTATTCATAATTATATTTCTATATCATTAGAGTAATAAATTTATAAATATATAAAAAATATCTATAAAATAAAAAAATCAAATAAATAAGTTAAGTATCTCATATATCATCAACATGCATTAGTATTATCAACATACTCTGATAGGAAGAACTTTAGCTCTACATGTTTAGATTGATACATGTGCCCAAATCTTATATTCTGAAATTATCTGATACTCAGAAAAAGGAACTGAATAGATTCATGAAGAGTACTCGTGACAAAGAGGAATACAGAAGAGCATCAGCAATAAAACAAAAGATGAGAAGGAGTACCATACAGAACAATAGCCAAAAACCTTGGTGTCAATTACCGTAATGTGTATGACTGGATTAACAATTACAGAAAATATAGTCTGGATGGAATAAGAAACAATAGAATGAATGCAGGTAGAAAGCCAGTGATATCTACCCATAAAAACAAAGAGATGATAAAAGACATCATATTGAACAAGTCTCCTAAAACATTTGGCTATCTCAAAAATACATGGAGTATCAGGCTGTTGGCTACTTATCTCTCAACATTACTGGAAATGAATGTCAGTCCCATGCAAACATGATGGAGAATAATTCATGATTTAGGTATAGTATACAAGAGACCCAAACTTGAACTGGAAAAAGGTAATGATTATGAAGAAAAGAAGACCAAGATAGACAGATACAAGAAAGTATCGTCTGCTCTTTTAAAAAAAGATTCTACTAGGATTTGAAGATGAAACATGGTTACATCTGCAACCATACATAACCAGGACATACATGAAAAGAGGGGAACAGCAAAAGATACTCCATAAAGGATCTAATGATAAAGTCAATGTATTCATTACACTTCTTTATTCTATGAATGGAATCAAATTTACAACAAGCAAAACCAGAAATAGCCAAGATTTCAAAAATCATTCATCTAAACAGCATCAAGAGATATGTACTCAAGAGAAGTATCAAGAGATTCATACTTGTAATAGATAATGCATCATTTCATATTAGTAAAAAGACAAAACAGTTTATAGAAAAACAATCATACTGGCTAACTGTACTATTTCTACCAACACATGCACCATTCCTGAATCCAGTAGAAACAAAAGTAAACAGGAATCTGAAAAAAGATGTATGTGCCAATTACAATTATGGAACAGAAGATAATCTGTTATGTAATGTAAGAAGATATCTTAGATGTTTTGGTTGTTGGCCTAAAATATGATACTTAACTTAGTAAATTATTAAAATCAAAAAAAAGAATGTGGAAATATTAATCTTATAATTTTAAAATAATAAGAAATATATTATAAAACTATTGAGATAAATAATTTTGTTATTGTAAAATCAAATGATTTCTTACAAAATTATCAAACTTCCTTTTAACTTCTTCTCTCTTACCTAAAGGAACTTCATAATATACCAATAAATCCATTAATCCAGTTTTAGGATCTCTATCTCTTTGTGAGCCATGAACTTTACCATTATAATCTCTTACAATATCTGATAGTATCTCATATTGTTTTTGAATATTTGAAATAGATGAACCAGTAAGCAATTCAAAAGAGTTATCCATCTTTAGTTTATTTGTTATTGTTGTTTGTGGTTGATTATTATTAAATAGTGAATCTGATTTTTTATCATTGTTATTATTATAATACCTTGGTTTGGCTGCATAAATTGGTGGTGTAATTATTGATTTCTTATTATTATATGATCCCCTATTTGGACAAATATGTTTTTTTCTTGAATATAGTTCAAAGTATGTGTTCTCTTCTGTATTCCAGTATATCTCTACACCACAGCCATAAGTACAATTCTTAGGTCTTACTTCAGAAAACATGTCAATTTATTTACTATAGTTATTTGTTAGATATATTGGTAGGAATCATACCTTTTTCATCTCTTAGTTAATTTTATTATAACAGCAGGTACGACATGGGCCTAAAGGCGCGATACACGGATCCGTATCTAACCTTACTTTTTAATTTAATTTATTAGTAAAAGCCATAGCGCTCTAAGGAGTACATCCCATAACAATAGAAGATTATAGAGGTATTGTGTACACATATTTGTCTATTCTTGATTGTTACTGGCACATTAACTTTGCCAATATACTATTAATAAAGTCGTTGTCCTTTTAACCAGTTCCATCAGCCGTTGCTAAATAAAATATCATCGTATAATTAAAGAGAACAATTTAGTCATATTCACACTAATAAAACTTATTGCTGCGCTTTATATATATGATTATACTTTTATATACTGTTTTGATTAGGAGTTGTAAAATTTATACACAATTTGTATTATAATAGTATTAACAATAATAAAAGTAATAATAAAGACGATTACAATAATAATAAATACAATCTATCTATTTTCTCTATTTCAAAATTACAAGATAAAAATAACAACAACAAAAATAATCTGACAATATTAATGGTATCTACAGAATATCCGCCGATGTTAGGTGGAGTTGGAAGATATACTTACAATTTAACAAGAGCATTACGTAAATTAGGAAATATTGTTTATGTGGTTTGTAATGAGAATGGTGATGGGGATTTTTTTGGTTTGTATCCTTTCAACAAAAATAATTCAGAACTGTTATTAAAAATAGTAGACAAAGTAAAACCAGATATTGTTCATATACAATTTGAACATGGATTATATGGATTGAAATTGGATTCAATAAATCCAAGAAATACTTGTACCACTATTGACACTTTTTATGATATTTGTGAGATTCCTATTGTCACAACGTTTCATTCTGCCTATACTTTTAAACAGTGGATGAGTATAGTTAAACCATTAAAAACTACAAGTGGATTATTAAATCAATTAAAATCAAAAATGAACTACTTATTTCAATATTGGAAATTCCTGATAAACTATAAATCATTCCATAATTTAAATAATGACAAATTATCGAAAAGCAAGTGTGGGATAGTCTTTTCAGAATATCTCCAAAATTTGGTTAATGAAAAAAGGAATAATAATCAGCACACTTATGATAATAAAGAATTTAATACTAATATTAAAAACAGTATAATTTATCATGGCGCACAATCTATTGTACCAGTTTTGTCAGAAATAAAAAAAGAAGAAGCAAGAACAAAATTTGGTCTTCCTGTTGATAAAACAAAAAGAATAGCACTAGCGATAGGTTTTAGAACTGTTACCAAAGGGTGGGATATTCTAAAAAAAATTAATGTACCAGCAAATTGGCTAATAGTAATTAATTCATCTAAAAATCACTATAACATTGAGAATTATAAACCAGAATTAATAACTAAAAACAAGTCAAATCATACAACAAAAATTATTGATATACAAAGAGATTTCCTAAGTGAGAAAGATCTTCGCTTTTGTTTTATGCATCAGATGTTATTCTATTACCTTACGAAGTAAGTTCTGGTTCAGGAGTGATGTTCGACGCCTTAGCACATGGACTTCCATTTATTGCAACAGATTTACAATTCTTTAACGAATTTGCCATGAAAGGCTTAGGAATAACTGTAAAAAGAAATCCTTGTGAATTTGCAAAGGCATTAAACGAAATGGAAAATAATTATCATTTTTATTCAAAAGCAGTTAATAAATTTAGATTAAATTTAGAATGGGATACAGTTGCAAATCAACACAATGAACTTTATCTTGATATATTAAAATGCATACATTCTACAAAAAAAAATATGCAACCATCATCAACGACAACTATTGCATATAGTAATAATTCAAAAATGAAGAATAAATAATATAATCTTAAACCAATTGATGCTATAATCAAGAACTCTAGATGAAATTTTGAGTTAATACTTAATCAGTATAATAGAAAAAATTATTCATCAATTGTTAGTTGGCGACTAGAATAATCCCTCTCTCCTATTATCGCCTTTAAGACTATCTAATATGTTATCTAGAAATCCTTCTCCTTCTTCTTGTTGTTGTCCTTGTTGTTGTTGTCTTTGTCTTACTGTTTTTTCTCTTAATACCTTGATTGCCTCTTGATAAGCAATTCTTCCTTTTTCTCTATCACCATTACAACATTCACGAGATATTTGATCAATAACCTCATCTTCTGATACATTTTCTTTAGTACCTTGTAAATCTTTGTCTTTCATCATTTGAAAACATATTTGTTATACCAGAGGGTAACAATGACATCAATCCTGATGCTCTTTGTGGTTCAGCATTTCCTAACAAGAACTTTGATACCAAAGATAGTCCCATTCTAGCAGCATTAGAGGATAGTCCACTTCTTTGTGAAAATAGTCCAAATATATCATCCAGTCCATGTTATATCATAGACTATCTAATATGTTATCTAGAAATCCTTCTCCTTCTTCTTGTTATTGTCTTTGTCTTCCTGTTTCTTAATACCTTTAATGCTTCTTGATAAGCAATTCTTTCTTTTTCTTTATCACCATTACAACATTCACAAGATATTTTATCAATAACCTCATCCTCGGACACATTTTCCTGAGGACTCTGTAATCTTCGTCTTCATTATTTGCAAACATATTTGTTATATCAGAGGGTAATAATGACATCAATCCTGATGCTCTTTAAGGTTCAGCATTACCTAACAAGAACTTTGATACTAATTGTTGTACTTACATACATGAGTTACAATTTCATTTACTGACATGGGTAACACTTCCTACTCTGCTAATAGGAAGTGTATAATCAAAATAGAATTACAAACAAAATTTAATCTGATTCATGAGAAAGAATGGACTGGAGATACTGTAACTGACATATGTATTAGATATAATATATCTACAAAGACATATCACAAGTGGAAGAACAGATACCTAAAGTATGGAATAGATGGTCTACAGGATAGAAGTAGAAAACCACACAATATTCAATCTGCAAAGGTAACAAATGAGATAGAACAGGAAATACTGGATTTACGTATAACAAAAAGATTTGGATGCAATCGTATCAGATTCAGGTTAAAGCGTTTAAAGGAGATATCACTCAGGTACTAAAACCATATACAAGGTACTGAAAAGACATGGATTGAACATATTGAAATGTAAAATCAAAAACAGAAGAATGGAAAAGATTTACAATGGAAAAACCCAATCAAATTGTACAGATGGACATTCTAGGAACATTTTACCTTGAGAATTCAGATAAAAAGAACTATTTTATCAGTTGTGAGGATGACTGTTCAAGAAAAGCATCAAGTGATGGTCTGAAAGAAAACGAAGTATAGATGTTTTAGATGTACTGGAAGACTATATTGTAGAGAATGGTAAACCTCACAAAATACTGCATGATAACGGTAAACAATTTACATCCAAGATATTCAAAGGCTTTCTGGAAAAGAACAATATAAAGGATAAACCAATTCCAAAAAGATATCCACAACTACAGGGTAAAATTGAAGCATATAACAAGATAGTCAAAAATGAATTTTTAGCAGTAGAAACTATTCCTAATGTAGAAGATGGAAAGAGAATGTATTCCATGTCTGTCAAAGCATACAATGAAGAAAGAGAACATGGTGGTATCAATGGTCACACTCCATCTGAAATGTTTCTTATGAAAGGAACAAGATTAAATAATTTCAATAGTAACAACATAGTCAAGCAGATAAAAGAAGTGTTACCCATGTTGGTAAGTGAATCTGTTACCTATCTGTGCAAGTACAACAACTAAAGATAGTCCCATTCTGGCAGCATTAGAGGATAGTTCGCTTCTTTGTGAAAACAGTCCAAATATATCATCCAGCAGGTTATATCATAGACAATAAATCTTAGAATAATTGCTTATTTACTATGTACAGTAGTTTAATGTTAGTAATATAAAATTACAAAATAAAAAAATTGTATTATATTATTCCTTTTATTATTTATCTACATTTGAGGTATCCATTTTTCAGATGTGATTGCTCATTGGTTATCTCTTTTTTGTCTGTAACAGCCTTCTTTTTTATCACCGCTTCTTCTTTAACACACGGCTTTTTTGTTACCTCTGCTTCTCTTTTTAATGGTATTCTTATCTCCTTCTGGTGACTGTAAAGGAGGACTTTGTGCTTCTGTTTCACCACTACCATCGCTTGGACGCCTTCTTTCAATACTTACTTCCTCTCTCGTTAATGGAACTTCTACTGTTTTAGTTTCTTTGACTGGTTTTTTAGTAATTGTTGCTTGATTCTGCAGACTTTTTAGATACATCTAACCTTTCTTCTCTTGTTAATGGTATATGTTCTTCTTCATCAGTTTCCATTTGCGGAGTTGTTATTTTTTCTTGCATATTATCAGAATCCCATATAATTGGTGGTTCACGCTGGTATTGGCTTAATTCTTGCTCAGAAAATCTAAATCTTAATACATCGCCATCATAACTTTCGGCTTGATCTCTTTGGAATGTAAAACTTTTCTTTGTTAATCATTCCTTTTTGTACTAATACATAATTGCCTTGAACTGGTTGTACTTCACCTAAATCTTCATCATTAACTCCTTGCTTCTTTTTTATGACATCATTCCATTCAATATCATTAGAACTCATCAAGTTTTTACTACTTTACAAGTTATTTAATAATTGGAGACAATTTAAT
>CAWIYT010000160.1:0-44626 GCA_963840085.1 uncultured Nitrososphaerales archaeon | reverse complement strand
TGTTGGTAAGTACAACAATTAAGTAAATCCGTACTTTATAACGTAAAGATTTACATTTGAAATTCGTTGGAAAAAAATAGAAAAAATTTGTACAAATGATTTAATAAAAAGCAATTTGATTAACAATAAAAACTTTCAAAAGTATTAGAAATACTATGACTTTCTCAAAACCTATCTTCTAATATGAAATAAAAAAGTCGAAAGATATTCTAATGAGTATACGAATTAATTTGCTCACTTTTTCAGGTTTTAAAAGATGAAAGTAATAAAGAAATTATTACTATTTTAGAGAATATCAAAATAGAATAATTACAATCATGCTAGAATATTTAAAAATATAAAGAGAGGATTTATTTGATGAATTTAATTACAAGATGCTTCTAATCTCTAGTAAATGAATACATATCATAAACAAAAGTAGTAGTAATTAGCGTTTGGTGGTTATCTGAAATTTAGTTTTCATTTATTTTTTCTAGAATTTCTGGTTTTACATAAGATAATTTTGGATTTTGTTGAATCATTAACATCATCTTACTAAGCTGATTATTCATATCCTCTCTTAATGTTTTCATATCATTTTCATATTTTTGTTGTAATGTTTCTATTCGTTTTTCTTCCAAGCTTTTAATCTCATCATATGCTTCTGGTTTAAAGGGATAACTACATTTTGAACAATATTTATTTTCAATAGCATTAACAAATTCACACCTAGGACAATCAATAATAGAAGTTTTCTTTTTACTTGCATTTTCAGAGATAATTCCATTGTATTGCAAAATTTTTTCTTTTAAATCATTTCCCAATCTATTCTTGATATAACGTGTTCCTTGTTTAGAATTCATAGACCATCTAACTTTTTTCTTTAAAGCATATTCGGGAAGATAATCGGAGTCAGCATGTAATAGCACTATGTCTTAAACAGTATGGATTGAATTTCTTTGTTTTTAAAAGAAATTCTATTCTTTCTCTTTCTTCTGAATTAGTTATAGAACCATTTTGTAACAATCTTTTAATTCTAATTCTTAATTGTTTCATCATTGTCCATAAGGAATCAGACCTAATTGATGAACCTGTAACAAGACTGCAAATAAGCCTAGCGTTTGGTTCATTTTTAAATGGATGTTCATTTAACCAATCTCGGACATAGGGAAATGAAAGTGTAAGTAAAATTGGGCCACTACCAGTTTTTGCTTCATATGGTATTTCTCCTTCTCCATACTTTTCTCTTAATCTAATATGTTTTATTTTTAAAAGAGTAATTTCATGTGGTCTTGCATCTAAATCCCACATCAATGTTATTGCTGCCTTGTTTCTCTTGTGAGGTTCATATTTTAAGATAGATAGCAATTCATCTTTTTCCCAAATTTCACTTTCTACATATGGAGAGATTCTCTTTGTTTTTTTATTTTTAATTTTAAGAAAATCAGGTGTTTCCCAATAATCTTTATCTATTTCTTTATCCTTGTTGTATAACCATCTATAAAATAATTTTATTCTTGTTAAATAATGATTCCAACTTGTAATCCATCTTTTTTCTGGGTCTTTTGATGAATCTTTTATCTTTGTATCTAAAAATGATAGTATCTGTTCTTTCTTATTGATATCATAAAAAGTCAGTATTGGAATCAAAGTAGTTGGAAAATTCAATCATTACATTCAGATTATTATTCTGATGTCTTTCTGATGAACCATTATTCTTCATATACATTAGAAATTCGTTTATTATTTTGCTATTAGAAGAATTAGGTAAATTCTGAATTTTATTTATAGTTGTAGATAACTTGGCTACCATCTTGATTAATCCCTTCTTGCTATAAAACTTATTTTCATTCTCAATTATATGAACCCATATATTCATTGGGCCCAATGGGATTTGAACCCACGACCAACTGCTCCGCAGGCAGCCATTCTATCCAAACTGAACTATGAGCCCACAAATATCTATCTAAATACGTGAATTATAAATTTTACATTATAATCCGTTATTGTATTTCATTTCTTTGATCCCAGCACCTTCTGCAAAGTTGTCCTGATATATTCCACTTTGGCTTTGGGTTATATCTAATGAATTTCAAATTATTTCCACAAATAGAGCAGTAATTTCTTTCTTTTTCAAATTCTTTGTCCTTTTTTTCAAAGCAATTCTTGCATACTATACTTCCTCGTTCTAGATTCCATTGCCATTTTGGTTTTACCTGTTCTGTTTCAGATTTAATTTGATGACAGCAAATTGAACATGTATTTAGTTCTCTTTCCTGTTTTTCTTTTTCTATTTGTTGCTTAGTGATATATTCTTTCATCTTAATAATATGACAATCACTACATAACATTCCACTCATTTTCCATTCTTTACGGGGTTTGTACTTGTGTTGAAGTTCTCTTTTACAGAGAATACAAAACTCTGGTTTTTTCTTCCAAAATTGCAAAATACTTTCACCTTTAATTATAATAATATAATATCCTGAACAATGTTTATAAACTAATATTACAAGAGACAAAAGATGAGTGTTCTTTTTAAAATTATTTACACATATAATTAATTTCAATTGTAATATGATATCAATAAATATAATTATAGTATTTTAAAAAATAATTTATATTTTTGAGGGAAGGTCAAATAATAGTTTTAGAAGGGATAGACAAAGCAGGAAAAGGAACTCAATGCAAGCTATTGCAGAATGAGATTATGAAAGCAGGATTCAATTGCAAAATTTTAGACTTTCCTGATTATTCAACTCCTATAGGAAAAGAAATACGATTGTTTCTTGATGGAAGAAGATCTTATTCTAGTGAAGTTCAACATATGCTTCTATCAGTTAACAGATGGGAAAAAAAAGAAGAGATTGAAAAGATGCTTCAGAATGGAACTATTATTATAATGGATAGATATTATCAATCAAACATTGTATATGGATTATCTAATGGTTTAGATTTAAATTGGCTGATTAATTTAGACAAAGGCCTACCAAAAGAAGATATAGTTATCATACTAGAGATAGATCCTGAAACTTCATATAAAAGAATAAACTATAATAGAGACTTATTTGAAAAAAACCTTGAATTTTTATTAAATGTCAAACAAAATTATCAAAAACTATCACAAGTTTACAAATGGAAAATAATCAATGGTGAAGAAACAGTTGAAAAAATCCATATGAAAATTTCTAGTCTTGTCAAAGAAAAATTAAACATTAAATTTTAATATTTACTTAATATTTTTTATATTTAAAAGACCATTCTAGATGTTCATAGTAAATTTAGTGATTATATGCAGATGCAATCAGTACTTCCCACGGAAAGATAATTTTATTATCTATAAAGAATGGTAAAGCATTTTTTTCGGACTCATTTTTAATTCTGGAAAGTATTTCATTATCTTTCTTAATTATATCTTTTATAGAATTTGCTGTACATTCCATATAATCTTGCCAATACTGTTCAAAGGTACCTGGACTATATGAAAAGTTATATTTTTCTATTCTTATGTTAGTAAATCCTGCTTTCATTAAAGTGTCTCTTAATTTAGTACTGTCTCCTAAAGAGTGAACTGAAGGAGATCCATTAGGAATTATATTTGGAATAAATGTGATGATACTTTTCATAATACAGCTAAAGTAAGGTACATTTTCTGAAGATCCATGAACTCCCAAAACAAATACACCATCTTTAGTCATTAATTCTCTTATAGAGTTTAATGTTTTTATAGGATTAGTAAAAAACATAACTACAAATTGACTTAATACTTTTGAAAATTTAATTGGGAAATAAATTTTTTCTGCATCCATCTCTATAAAATCCACATTGGAAAATTTTATTTGAGATTTGGCAATTGAAAGCGCTTCTTTTGAAATATCTATTCCAATTAATTTGCCTTTTCTATTTATTCTCTTTGATATTTTTTTTGTTAATGCTCCTGTTCCACATCCTACATCTAAAATAAAATCAGAAGGTTGTATATCAGCAATATTAATTAATATCTGAGTAGCACCAAAGGGTCCAATTTCACTATCAGCCCAATTGTTATGGTATTTATTTGCTACAGTATTCCAATTGGACATGGTTTTTAATTTATAGGATATTGGTTCAAATTCAGGCATTATTTATGATAACTTTATTTAATAGATTATTATATTTTTAAAATAGGAGATAGTATTTCTAAACACAAATAAGAAAATAGTATTGTCAAATCAAAATAGGGAAAGTTATCGTCAAATTTAAGGTTACTGAAAGTCAAATTAAGCAAAAAAAGATCTCTAGTCTTATAATAAAACAAAAATAAAATAGCTATCATATTGCTTTGGTGCTTTTAAATTATTAGTAACTTATAATTATTAGTAACTTATTTATTTGATTTAAAAATATTATCAATAATGAATGTTAATCTCATCGTGCTTTCTTTATTTGCTTTTGTATCTCTATTCCTTTTTGGAGATAATCTGACTTTTATATTTGGCCAAAATTCTATAGAAGACGCTCAAAGAAATTGGACTAAATATACAAATCAAACTTATGGTTTTACTTTTGAATATCCATCATTTTGGATAGTGAAAGAAAATAGCAATAAAGACAAAGAAATCGTTGATTTAGAAATAGGTCCATTATCAAAAAATATTTTATCTGAAAAATTTACAGCACACTTTGCATTTAGATCATTTGGCCAATCAGAATTTGGAACGATACCTATAGATGATATAAATATTATCACAGATATTGTAAAGTACATGGTCAAGAAGATAATTACTGATAAATATAATCTAACTACTACAATTTTAAATGATGTTGAAATACAGAAACTAAATGGTAATAGTAAAGAGATAGGAACATTTACTTTTCTTGTTGGCGATAGAAAAGATATCATAATAACCACTATTGTTACTAATCATAATAATAACACTATAGCATTCTTTCTTTTGGGCACTGTTTCTCAATTCGAAAATCCAAAATTCATTCAAGATTTAAAGCATATTATAAATTCAATTGAGATTTATAAATATGAATTCTAAAATTGAAGAATTGCCTACATCAAAACAAGAAGTCACTCCAATTATAAATATATTAGAAGATGCTTCAGTACAAGGATATCCAAACTATGATCCAAAAGAATTAACAGTAAAGAGGGGTGCTACAATTATTATCAATAATAATGATATAATGCCTCATACAGTAACAAATGGAATAGGTCCCATAGATTCAGAATCAGGAAAAGTCTTTGCAACAAATATTATAAAAGGTGGAGATTCATATGAATTGAAAATAGGCGAAATTGATTATGGCAAATATCCATATTATTGCTCAATTCATCCTTATATGACAGGAACTTTGATAATTCAATAATTTAATGTTTTGTTTTAAAATGCTTAAGCATAGACAAGTAAGTCCTCTAACTCTTTTACTAATTAATTTACCTTTTTAGTAAGGTAAATTATTATTTTCATGACAAATGAAAAAAGAGTACATCATTATAAATTTACATAGTCATTTAAAATTTAGATATATTAGTTGTCTTATCATATTATATAGTTGTTTATATAATTTATAATTGGCTCTATTTCCATTTTTTGCAATATAAAATGGTATTTTATATCCCTAAAGGTGATATTACGGATTCTTGGTCTCTAATATACAAAGTCAGAATCAAAACTTAGAGTGATAAAAGTATCTTATTGACCGTATACATAAGATAGTAATTCCTTTTAAAATTTACAAAAAAAGAGTATTGACCATTATTTAAATGATTATTAGGAGTTATAACTTTTGGAAATTTTACAGCAAATCCAAATTGATTGGTTTTCTTTATTACAATTATTAGTCAAAAACATTGAAGTATTTATAGAAATAGAACTCTTCCAACTAAATAGAATTTTTGAAAAGAAGATGAAAGCCATTGTCTGTTATTGAGATCATATAAAATGATTCTTTAAACATTATGATTTTATTATACAAAACATTTGAGATAATAGATCTTTTGCGTAATTAGATGAAATTTACACTGTCTTATCATTACAATCAATTACGATTATCTTCTAATACTGTGTATTATTCTATAATTAACCAAACCAGAAACTATATCAGACATTACGTCATATCTCTTTAGTCTGTTTCTGTATCTGCTTCCCATTATGCCAAATTTTTTTATCTTGCAGATAGTATGTTCTACAATTACTCTTTGTCTACTATGTCTTTTGTTGTATCTCTTTTCTGTTTTGGTGAGTTCAATATTACGTTTCTTTTTTACTGGTAATATTACTTCAAGGTCAGGAAAGTCATTTTCTATTCCATAATAGCCCAGGTCAAAATAGTTTTTAACCTGTGGTGGTGTTATTGGATGTTCATCTTTGTAAACTGTATAGTCATGCTGCCTTCCTTTCTTGTGCTGATTTGATTTATGCAATATTTTTCCTTCTTTATTGACCATATATTGTGTCTTTACAGTATGTTTTTTCTTCTTACCAGAATAGTAATCCTTCTTCCTCTTCTTGTTTTTAGGTCTTTGTATTTCCTGTTCTGTTGTGTCTATAAATGCCTTAAATTCAGGAAAGTACTTCTTCTACTTCCTCTACAGTTCTCAATCTTCTTGTAATATTGTATAACTTTTGAGGTAATGGAATACAGCTTTTTACTACAGGTTCCATATATCGTATATCTCTATGTACATTGCTTTGATCTTCAATCGAATAGAAAACCAGAAAGTGTATGTGTTATGTACAGTTTATAGTATACCAAAAGCATGAGAAATCTATCTCTTACTGTCAGTTTGAAATGTCTTCCTGCACCTATTGATCTTGTTCTCATACTCTCCTTCTTTCTTTTAGATAAACGTTTTATCTCATATTCTGGATATTTTGATTCTACTTCCTGACAAATGGAATCAAATTGAGATAATTCCAATCCTGTAAAGGATCTAAACAATAACGGTTTTTTAGATAATCTATCATAATTTAGCAAATTATGGATGGCAAATATATGGTAAATGAGAAATATAGCTTTAAGCTTTCTAATTATGCAAGAGATCTAATATTATAATACTTTATTATAAAAAATATTTCTGTCGTATTTAATAATTAATTAATCAAATTACAATTATCCAACTTTATAGTGTTAGTTACAGGCATTTCAAATGTTACTATTATGGTTTTATCATCATAGGATTCAAGACTTCTTAATATATAAGAGGAAATTCCTTCTAATACGAATTTATCCTTTTCTTTTTTACCATGCACAACAAATTTTAATTTATCTTCCATACTCTAATACTATAAAACATTTCATATTATTATTATAGTTTTTGAAAGTAATCATAATAGCAAATTTATAATTTATTTTATAGATTGATTTTACTTGTATTACCATGTAAATAAACATAGTAATTAACAAGTCAATTAAAATTTTAAATTTGAAGCAAATAGAGTTTCAATAATCATAAAAAATTACTATATATCAAAAATCACCAACAAGAAACACTAATTCTATTGACAATTAGTATATTATTTGACTTTTTTATTTTTTACCTTAGCAGAGAGGAATATAAAAAGAATTATTACATCTTCTAACCAGTTCATTTTCCAATAATACTTGTAGAGAAAATTGGATATAATTATCCATATAATACTATTAAGAAAAATTGAAAATAGAAATCCAAAATAATAGACTAAAATAATACCAGTAATACTACTTCCTCCAATTAATGGTATTTTTCGTTTTAGTATAGATTTCAATAAAGCATCCACGAATTTTACATTGTTATTATCAACAACATATTTTATTAGAATCAATACAATTTTCATTTATAAATTCATCCCATTAATATAATAAAATGAAATAATTATCTGTAAATGTATTTGAAAAAAATATAACAACAATATATTAATCTCATAATTCCTATTACAAGATTTCATTTTACAAAATTTTAAAATATATCCATGTCTCTCTACTTTTTATGAGCACTGATAAAGACATTTCAAATACTGAAATAAATGAAGTAATTAATCCGGACGGAAGTGTTATACCAGAAATAGAACAAGAAGAACAACAATCACAATCACAATCAGAAAATGATTCTAGGGAATTACAAGAATATTCAATTTCAAAAAATAATATTCCTTCTTTTAAGAAAATACTAGTTACTGATGATGGAAGAGATATATCAAATAAAGCACTTAATTATGCAGTCTCTTTATCTAATTCTACGGGGGCAGAATTGCTAATTCTACGTATATTAGAAGATGTTCAAAAATTTGATGATGTAAGTGTAGAAGGTTATAATGAGGATTCTCAAATGGATCATCAAAACTTTCATAGAAATATCAAAGGAGAGGTAATAGATGCAATAGAAGCAAAAATCAAGAAATGCGAAGAGGCAGGATGTAAAAATAAAATTTCATATAAATTTAGAGCAGGTAAAGCAGATGATGAAATAGTCAATGAGATAAATGAAGGTAACTTTGATCTATTGGTTTTAACAACTTCTCATATCGATTCATGGGTAAGGTCATTATTTAGTGATGCGAGAAAAATAATAAGTAATGTAAGCATACCTGTCTTAATCATACAATAAATTGTAAATGAAGTATTGATCTTTTAATTAATAACTTTTTTTTCATAAGATTAGAAATAGATTTTTAGTGGTTTCATAATTTAATCCTATCAATAAATCTTCTCATTTATTTTAACAATATCAAAATATTGATCCTTAATGTAGAAATAGAATAATTCTGTTTCCTAAATACAAAGTACTAACTAGATTTCATCAATGAATACAGAGGTAGTAAAATTACAATTAAAAATAAAATTAAATGCTCTTTTGCATTTTAAAATATATCAATGTTATCCTCCTACATCCTTTAGATATTTTTCTAGATTTCAAATCTTTAGAAATTAGAAGTTAATTGAATCAAATTTTAATGTATAAGATTTATTATCCTAGAAATCATAATTAATAGATCTATCGCGTAATTAACGATCATGTAAAATATTACATATCTGATCTAAGATAAAAGAGAATAATGTTATTAAATTTATAAAATTTACAAAAATTAATTTAATTTTCAGAATATTTTGATTCCTTCCTAATTACGCAAAAGATCTAATGATGAGTCCTATCTATAAATATATCGTTAATAGTAAATGTTGATTTTATAAAAAGGTTATAGATTAGAAAAAGAATCATTGTTATTATTTAAATTTTATTTTTTAGTTCCATCTTTTTATACTACGGATTATAATATTATTAGATATGGCTGATAAATCAACAATATCAGATGAATATAGAGAAATAGATAATACTTCTAAAGTAACTTCTAATAAATTAGAACAACCTACTAGCAAAGTCAATCCCAAAACAAAAGAAGACGTTAACGAACCACAAAGACAAGAAAATAAGCCAATTACTAATACAATATCTGGAAAAATATCACAATCTCTAACAGAGGCAGGAAAAGAAGGAAAAAATGTAATAAGAAAATCTTTTTCAATTGGAGAACAGGATAATAGTGACGGTATTAAATCAATAGTTTTAGGACTTTTCGCATTAATTGGATTTATTATCCTTGTGTATTCAATATTCATAGCAGTCATAGGTGAACCACTAGCATCAGTAGCAGATACTGTATTTATTGCTGCATTAATTGGATCGTTTACTTTGGTTGCGACAATAATTAATCATCTCTATATAAAAAGATAAAATTGAAATAATCTTTTTTTATATTTCCATTTTTTTAATTGGTTAAGAATATACTTTCCAACAGATAGGTTTCTTTAAAGATATGCAATTAATTCAATTATTATTCATATTAGTATGACCATAAAATAAAATAATAATTTTGAACATGCATCTATAAATAGTAAAAATATTTATTACTTCATAAATTACTAAATTTTATAATTTCTATATACTATTTTATATAATTAAATTTTATTTTAATTATGGATTTATTTCTATTGAAAACAGATTATATTTTGTTAAATAAATTAAGAGGAAAAGAAAATTTAGTTTTATATATCAATTAAGATTAAAAAGTTAATATTTAAAGATGTCCTTCAAATAGTTCTATAAGTTCAACTATAACTATATAATTAAAATATTCATAAGAATTTTGAAAATAATAAAGATTTAATATAGTATAAATTACAAATCCCTACAAACATAATAACAATAAGATATATTAAATGTCTTAGATATTATTTCTGTCTTGTGGTAATTTGATAAGTTCTTGTAAAACTATGACAATCAGATCATAATAAAATCTATATTTATTATTATTATTATTATTATTATTAATAAGTTATTATAAATATTACATTATATTAATGGTTAACTTGATCATGAATAATAAAATTGTAATTTCTAAATATTTTATAATATAACTTTCTATCAAAATAAATTAGAATTCATATAATTTTAAAGAGAAACTAACATCAATAGAAATATTCATTCATTTATTGAAACAGTTTTATATTTAAACAATTTGGTCAAGAATAAAGAAATTATGGACTAGTATATATTTTACATAAGCTCTTACTCTTATTTACCATATGAGAAAAAATTAAAAAATTATAATTGTTATATAAACAACAATTTGAAATGTCCCTTCAACAATAACAAAGGAAATTATGAGTATTATAATTTAGTTTGGTGTAAATAGGATATTCCTGGGCAGATATACAATACTCAAATACGATATAAATGCTAATATTATCGTACATAATTCAATTATCGCAGCCAGCTTTTTTCTCAAGATTATTAAAAAGATTAGATTTTCTATTTAGAGCCTATCCGAAAAGTAGTTTATAGAATTTTAGTTATGGTATAACAGACTCACTAGACAAAGCTAAATCTATTTAGTATCTTAAACTTTATGAGATATTTATTTGATATCTATAACTTCTGGAATTGATTCATCATATGAAATACCAGACGCATTATGGAATGGGATTGTTCTTCTTTTACCAAAGACAAAAAGAAATAAGAAGAAAAGTGGTCGTCCTAGAATGGATGATAGAAAGGCAATGACTGCTATATTCTACATAGCACGTACTGGATGTCAGTGGAAAGCACTACTAACACGAAGTCTTGGTGTATCAAGTACAGTACATGACAGGTTTCAGCAATGGAGAAAAGATGGTATATTCAAACAAATGTGGATTGATGGTTTAAAATTATACGATGAAAAAATTGGGATAAATTGGGAATGGCAATCAATGGATGGTGCAATAACAAAAGCACCGCTTGGGGGAAAAAAGTACAGGACCAAATCCTACAGACAGAAGTAAATCCGGTACCAAACGCAGTCTCTTGGTAGATGGACAAGGCATTCCTCTTGGAATCGCTGTAGATAGTGCTAATAGACATGATATGAAGATGACAAAAGCAACACTTCAGAATATTGTTATATGCAGACCTCAACTATCATCATCATCTACTACTACTACTACAACAAATACCCAACAACAACACATCTGTCTTGACAAGGGTTATGACTATCCTGAGGTATACGAGTTACTTGAAGAATATGGTTATACCATGCATATTTGCAAGAAAGGAGAAGAATACAATAATGGTAACAAAAAAAAAGAAGAAGAAAAGGATACCAAAATACAGAGCAAGAAGATGGGTTATTGAAAGAACACATTCATGGATGAACAGATTCAGAAGATTGTTGATTAGATGGGAAAAGAAGGAAAATAATTATATTGCAATATTACATTTTGCCTGTGCTTGGATAACATATAAGAGAGGAGGTGTTTTCGGATAGGCTCTTAGTTACTTTGAAATTTTCACAATATCCAAATGGTAAAAAATAAAAAACTAATTGAATTATACATTAGAATAAGATATTCGAATTTGAATTTAATTATTTAATAGAAGGTTAAAAATGATAATTTGAATTTGTAATAAAGTATGAAATAAAGCTCCATAATTAAGGTTATACTTCTAGTTTAGCCCATTCTCTTTCTTTTATCTTTACTATACAGACACTGTGTTGGACTGCAACAATTGCATCAAAAAAGGAGGTTTTAGTTAAAGAATCATTCCAAATATCCTTAAAAACACGTACACCGACCAAATTAGTATCTTCATCATCACTATACAAAAATACAAAATTTGGGGTCTGTTGACTTAATAGTAAATCTAGCTCATCGAGATTATTTTCATTAATTTGCAAAAGATTTTTAATATTATCTGAAAAATACATCATATTAGAGGAAATAGTTAATTTATCATTCCAAACAATTGCTTCTAATCTTATATCTTTATTAATCCAGAATGTTAAGTGTATATCAGTTGTATTATCTTCTAATTTATTATAATGGATATCTTCATCTTTTAACCATGCATGTATATTGTTAATCATAGAATAACTACTATCTTCCATGAGATTTAATGTAAATTGATTAAATATTAAGATGTATAATTCAACCTAATTTTTATGTCTTTTAAACAAAATTAACAAAAGAGTTCACAATACGTTTTCATAAAAAAAAATAAAAATATTAAGTTAAGATATATAATCGTAGAATTAAAAGTTATTTGGTAAATGTTGAAGTTAATACAGCAATATTACCTGGTTTAAACACTATGGGTTTATCTCCATTATTATATAAAGCAAGTCCATTAATTTTAGTTAAAGTAGTACTTTTTCCAGTAAATGGGTTTATTCCTTTCATTGTGTCATCTAATTCAATCGTAAATAATCCTTGATTTTTATCTATACTTTGAATTTTTGATGGAGTTATTAATGCCCCTGCATGATTGTTACCATTATAATCGATATACATTACTGCTAGTTTTAAAATTGGAGTTTCTGGTATGTTCAAAGTTACTCCCCCATCAACAATTTTACATGGGTAAAAATCCGCAAGCAATCTAACTCCTTTTGGTTGAATTATTCCACTTAATTCGACACTTTCTGATTGAGTTGGGCATGTACTTTTCTCTCCAACTATTATAATTTCTTGTTCAATATTATTATCATCTTTGACAATGGATTTATTCTTTTTATTGCTTCCATCACTTCCTTTCCCATTATTATCGCCTCCATCGCTGCCGCCATCACCACTGCCATTGTCTGGGCCTCCTCCATCGCTGCCGCCATCACCACTGCCATTGTCTGGGCCTCCTCCATCGCTGCCGCCATCACCACTGCCATTGTCTGGGCCTCCTCCATCGCTGCCGCCATCACCACTGCCATTGTCTGGGCCTCCTCCATCGCTGCCGCCATCACCACTGCCATTGTCTGGGCCTCCTCCATCGCTGCCGCCATCACCACTGCCATTGTCTGGGCCTCCTCCATCGCTGCCGCCATCACCACTGCCATTGTCTGGGCCTCCTCCATCGCTGCCGCCATCACCACTGCCATTGTCTGGGCCTCCTCCATCGCTGCCGCCATCACCACTGCCATTGTCTGGGCCTCCTCCATCGCTGCCGCCATCACCACTGCCATTGTCTGGGCCTCCTCCATCGCTGCCGCCATCACCACTGCCATTGTCTGGGCCTCCTCCATCGCTGCCGCCATCACCACTGCCATTGTCTGGGCCTCCTCCATCGCTGCCGCCATCACCACTGCCATTGTCTGGGCCTCCTCCATCGCTGCCGCCATCACCACTGCCATTGTCTGGGCCTCCTCCATCGCTGCCGCCATCACCACTGCCATTGTCTGGGCCTCCTCCATCGCTGCCGCCATCACCACTGCCATTGTCTGGGCCTCCTCCATCGCTGCCGCCATCACCACTGCCATTGTCTGGGCCTCCTCCATCGCTGCCGCCATCACCACTGCCATTACCATTATCTTGCGCATACACAGATTTGAAACCACTGTTTAAAGAAAAAGTAGAATTGTTTTCAAAAAGATTTATACTTGTCTGGTAAAAAGATCCTATCATTAAAAGTATAGCAATATAAACAACTATACCCATCATCAATAATGATTTTTTTATCATTGAAATTAATAATTGACTATTATATAGATATAAAAAGATTATGATATAATATTTAAAGTAATATTAAATGATTTATCTAATAGTAATCTTATTTGATAATAAAAAAAATAAAAATATTATTAAAAAATAAAACAATAGATATCTACTTTTAACTTAATATTAATAATTTTATGTGTAATGTGAAGAATATTTATAATTAGAAGTTCAAAGATTTTGATAATTTAGTAGTGATATATCTAATACTAATTCTTTGAAAAAGCTACTTTTCATAGAACAACTATAAAACCAATTTATTTGTTAAAAATGAACATTAAGAAAAAGAATACATGCTTTTACAAATAACAACTTAATCTTGTACCAAAACAATGATCAAAGACTTTTTTTCCAATAATAAGTTTGATTTTATAATATATAAATTATCAACATCACTATAACTAAAAATTCGTCAAGTACTATAGTATCATGAATTTTAGATTACCTTATAAAAATTTAATTATAATATATAAACCAAAACCGTAAACTAAATACACAATTAAACAATATTATGTTTAGGGTATCTACTAAACTTCTAAAGTTAAAAGTAGAGATGGATATTAATATTCCAATGGATCTTATTGAGAATAAAAAAAAGACTTCAATTAATTGAAGAGGGAATAATAAAGAGCATATGTAAGGGATTATATGAAGAAGGAATTTCAATTCATATTAAAACATCTAATTTCCATCTTGATGATAACATCTAATAATAATAATATCAATTGCACAAACAATTCATCAATAACAAAATGAATCAAACATATTTAGAAAATTTTATGAGGAGTCCAATATTAACATATTTTGAAATTCAAATCTATAGAATAATAATATTCAAAATTATAATGTCAGTCTGATACTATCTAACATTATCCAATAGATTAATAAGATAGTGTTATTCTATTATTAAGAATATTAATAAGTGTCTAGAATATCATTTAGAACTAGTTTATTATTTAATTTTAGTACAATTTATTAGACACACTTTTTAGAAAGTTTTTAATATAAAAAGATATAAATAAATCCTAAATATATTTTCTTCTACTTTATATAGTTAACTTGTCAATATAATAATAATTTATTAAAAATATTCTATTCATTTTTAAATAAATATCCAATTTAAATAAGAAATTTAAGTATCTTCAAATAGAGAATATTATTAATAATACAAGGATAATTCTTATTTGTTTATGTAACTTAGTACAAATATACATTTGAATTCCTTTTAAAAGTGGATTTAATAATATGAAATATATACTATTACTTTTTTTATCATTGTTTGTTACTTCATTACCAATTATTAGTTTTTCTCAAGTGGATCATCCTTCATACACTACAATTACACAACAAATACCATCAACAGATAAGCAATCACAACCAGGTTATCTTATCTTAGCAACAATTATTATTAATGATAGTGGAGGTACAAAACGGGCATCAGACTTTACAATAAACATAGTAGGAAATTCATTTATTCTCGCTTCATTTCAAGCTCTTCCAGCACCTGAAATCAAAATTGTTTCTATGCAAGAAGGTCAATATTCGATGTCTATAAGTAATAGCCAAGGATATAAAATCTCCCAACAAAATCAATGTGAAGGTCAAATTAAATCAGGAGAGGTTAAAACTTGTTTAATTACACTAGATGATGAGGCAACAGCAACAGCACCATTCCCACCACCACAAACTGGTGGAGGAGGAGGACAGCAGACACCACCGGCACCATCACCGCCACCACAAACTGGTGGAGGAGGAGGACAGCAGACACCACCGGCACCATCACCGCCACCACAAACTGGTGGAGGAGGAGGTAGCAGCACATTACCTCCAGGCTCACCTTTCCATTTTACTACAGCAGGTGATTTCAGATATAATGCAGAGACAGATACAAACTTGGCAGCCAATAACCCAGATATTATCGTATTACTTGGTGACTACAGCTATAATGGTGGGGCCCAAAATTGGTGGACCAAGAACATGGAGGCAATCAATGGCAAGAAAGTTATCGGTGTAGTTGGTAACCATGACTCACCTGAGGAGGATTTTCTTGCATTATTCCCTGAGAATGGTGGTAAATGGGAGTATATTTACAAAGTCTCTAATGTAGCCTTTGTTGCATTCGATACAGAAAATAACGATCCTTCAACCCTTGACCCATTACTACAACAGGCACAGGCAGACCCAACTGTAGCCCACATTATTCCTTTTGGTCACAAGACAGTATTCACACCAACAGCAAATCCTCTGACTCCGGATGCTGATGATGGTTATTTTGATGTATTCAAAAAATATGATAAGATAAGGATGATACTCGGTGGACACAACCACTTTTACGCTAGGATGAACGCGGTTCCAGGGACCAGCTTCATATATGTAACTGTTGGAAATGGGGGAGCCAACCCACATAAGGATTCGGGAGAATCAGGTTCTCCACCACAGCAGTATATCCGTTCAAATGGACGCCTGCACTGCTATGTAAATAATGATACAATATCATGTAGGATGATTTCAAATGAGGGGAAAGTATGGGATGAATTTACTATAAAACCAGGGAATCCACCACAATCCAGTCAGGACCCAGAACAGGCACCAGCAGGCAAAGATTCAGATCAACGCGCAATTACACAACAAATACCATCCACAATTACACAACAAATACCATCCACAATTACACAACAAATACCATCAATAGCTAAGCAATTACAACCAGGGTTTCTTAGCAACAAATATTATTAATGATAGTGGAGGTACAAAACTTGCATCAGACTTTACAATAGATATAGAAGGAAATACATCTACTTCTTCATTTAAAGCTCCTCCAACACCTGAAATCAAAATTGTTTCTATGCAAGAAGAAAAAGAATATTCAATATCTGTAAGCAATATTCAAGGATATAAAATCCCCAACAAAATCAATGTGAAGGTCAAATTAAATCAGGAGAGGTTAAAACTTGTTTAATTACTTTAGATGATGAGGCAATAACACAACCGCCACCATCACCATTACCACCACAAATTAAATAACAAAAATATTACCAATTGTACAATTAAAACTACATTTTGGATTTCCCATATAATACAAATTTATCGTTATCCTGTACAATAGATACAATTGTAAAGAGAATCAGATTACCCAAGAATAGGTATTTGAAAAAGGTAACTTATAATATTATCAGAAATGTTTAAATAATTTTATAATTTCTTTTCTCAGGTGACAAATTAAAATTTAAGAGGATAGTGTTTCTCTAGAATCGTTCGAAATTACTTTTAATAAATTAACAAATTACCATTGAAATTGTAATAGATATACTGGCTAACAAAATATTTAAATAATCTATTCATAGCAGTAAACTATCCATTCTAATTACTATATCTTTTTTACCAAATTTGTAGACAAAATTCATATATATTAATTTATTAATAATAATTATAGTGATTCGAAACATGTATCGTTTTTTTGGAATAATTTTCTATCAAAAACCTATGTGTATATTTCTATAAAAATTAAATGATTAAATTAGGAAAAATTCTGTATGAAGCAATTTATAATTACTTGTGCCTTGTTGCGCAACTCATCATTCCTAACACATTTAGCTAACCTGTTATGGTAATACTATGTGAGAAATTGGAAGAAATACAATGAATCTCTTGTAAAGAGAGGAGAGGTATTACTTGATTTTGATGTTATTGATAACTGGCATATTGAATTAGAGAAGATGAATGAAGGCAAAAAAGGTAGAAAGTTCGTATATCCACAGATTCATTTATCAAATTACTAGGATATATGAGAGCATACTTTCATTTACCATACAGACAAACAGACGGAAGGTGTAGTGACGAGAACATGCTTCAAACACATTGCCGTCTATTCCTCATTATAGTAACATTAGTAGAAGAATAAACTGAGTAAATATCAAGATTTCCGATGATGTTACCAAATCCAGTTTATATGATGACTATTTTGTAATTGCAATTGATTCTACCGGTATTAAAGTTACAAACAGAGGAGAATGGATTAGACACAAGTGGAATGTAAAGAGAGGTTATCTAAAGATACATGTAGCAGTTGATATTAAAAGAAAGAGAATTCTATCATTACATGTAACCAGTGAACAAGTACATGATGGTAAAGTACTACCTGAATTAGTGAATGATATAACTATAAAACAGAACAAAGTAGTTGAAAATGCCATTATGGATGGTTCCTATGACAGTAACAATAATTTTCAATTTCTATCATTTAAGGGAATCAATCCAGCAATCAAGGTAAGAAAGAATTCCAGATGTAGAAAGAAGACCAACCACTATCTGAGAAACCAGACTGTAAAGATGCAGAAGAAAACCAATCTACAACAATGGAAAGATAGCGTTAGCTAACTATATGTGAACAAATTTAGTAAATCCAAATCAGACGGTAAAGTATATCCTAAAAACAATATGATGATGAGGTATGTAGGAATGGATTTACACAAGAACTATTTACAAATTGCAGTTGTAGATGAGAAAGGAAAACTAATCAAGAATAGTAAAATAGAAAATGACATACAAAAGATAGGAAAATTTTTTGATCAGATTGATGATTCCAAAATAAAAAATCACGATAATAACCATACTAAGGTAGTAATGGAATCTTCTTGTGTTTGGTATGACATATACGAATATCTTACAGAAGAAAAAAATCTGAATGTAAAACTATCTAATCCAATTAAAACAAGAGCAATAGCCTCTGCAAAGATAAAGACACAGATAAACTTGATGCAGTAAAACTTGCTAACTTGTTAAGAGGTGATTATATATCTGAATGTTATGTACCTGATAAGAGAATAATTGAGTTACGTGAACTAGTTCGTCATAGATGTGCACTGGTTAGAATGCGTACTAAACTAAAAAACAAAATTCATGGAATATTACTCATGAAAGGAATCAAAATATAGTAGATCATCATCCATTTTCTATTGGCTATGTTGAACAACTAAAAAAATTAAATAATTATAGAATTGATACCTATATCAGGCTATTTTCAAGTATAGATAATGAGATCAGAACAATATCAAAAAATATAATTTCATTTACCAAACAAAATACAACAACCAAACTATTGATGACAATTCCTGGTATTGGTTATTATTCTGCTCTACTTGTAATGAGTGAAATTGGTGATATAAACAGATTTTCTGATTCTAGTCATCTTTGTTCTTATGCTGGATTGGTACCATCAACTCGTAGTTCTGGTGGAATAACACATTACGGTCCAATTACTAAAACTGGAAGTAAATATCTAAGATGGATAATGATAGAATGTACTCGTTCACATGTAAGATATAATAAGAAAAGTAATGTTACTACATTTTACAATAAACTAGTCAAAAATAAAGGAAGTTCTTCCAAGGCAATTGTTGCTGCATCTTGTAAACTATTAAAAATAGTTTATTGGGTAATGAAAGAGAAGAGGGAATACATTAACAAAACCAACAAACAAAATTAGACAGACATAAACATGATCAGAGCTTTGTAATTACAATTACTATTACAGTTAAGTTGTTAACCACCATTGACCATATGAGGGAAAGCCTCGATAAGCTAACTGTGGAATCTACTTAACAAAAGGATAAAGACGGTAATGAGGGTAAGCCTCGATAGAGCTGAACTGTGGAATCTACTTAACAAAAGGATAAAGACGGTAATGAGGGTAAGCCTCGAATGGATAAATATCCGTAAATTAAACTTGTGCGTATAATGAGGTGAAAGACACCAGAATAAATAGAATAAAGAACGAAAATATTTAATACATTTCACATGGATATGGTCAGAAGAGATGGATTGTCGAATCTGTTTTTTCCTGTATCAAGAGAATGTTTGGAGAATATGTTACTGCTATTAGATTTGAAAACATGGTAAAGGAGATAATGCTGAAAGTATCGTTGTATAATTGGTTTCAGAGCATAGCCATTACATAATCATCAATTAGTATTGGAAGATAGAGATAAATGATTATCTAAATGACTTGTGCAACAAAGCAATTACTTGCAAAAATAATCATACTATTAGAAATTACATAATATAATTTGTTGATTGAATATTTATTTTCCTTTGTTTAAGTAATATTTAAATAACTTCTATTCACTTTTCTGTTTGATATTTGTTAAAATTACTTAATTTTTACTGTTTATTATAATTGTAATAAAGTATAATGTTAAAATATATTTATGAGTAACAATGGTGAAAATCCCCAAATGTCAACTAAATCTCCATTATTAGAAAGCAATAATAAAGAATCTATTGACAAAGATAAAGAAAAAACTAAATCCTTTACAGATAAAATAGCAAATAAAATATCAAGTATAGACGTAAAGGAAATTGAAAATGCAATAGATAAATCTTCTAATGTTAAGTTCATAACTTTCGGATTATTTGCTTTAATTGGTTTTATAGTGATAATTTATGCTATATTAGTAGCAGTAGTAGCAGATACAGTGATTCAATCTGCAAATGTATTTTTTGTAGTTACTATAATAAGTATTTCTACATTAGTCGGAACCCTTGTATATCAAATTCGTCCAGCAAGATAGTTCAGTATTGTATATAATTATATAAACATTTTTATCATTTGGGGGTTGTTGCCTAATTCAGTTTAACAATCGGTAAATAGAATTTCATGATTTTTGTTTTAGCTTAGAAAGGGTATGTTCCCTTGTGAGTATCAAACACAAGAGAAAAGATGGTTACTGGTTGTATTACCATCTAGCGCATACCGTAGAACGTGATACGGTTATTGGAAATATAGTTTATCTGGTCAAGGAAAATCCTCCTCTTCCATGTTCAAAGAATGTCAGCAGAAGTAGCAACAGAGGAAGAAAACCAGTACACTCATGGGAGAAACTTGTGTGTATCTGTATTTTGATGGTTATATTTGGTTTGACTTATCGTGATATGCAGAATGCGGTACCATCATTGAATTTGCCATGGAATAACGATGATGAACCATATCCAGACCATACTTGGATAGCACGTACATTCAAGAAGATACCGTTAAAGTACCTTGAAGATATTCTAACCAGGTCAGCCTATTTGTGTCTGAAAGAATCAGAATGGAAGAAAGAAGGATTACTACTGGCTTCAGATAGTACTGGTATAGAAACAGACAGATACGATTATGAAGTACGACCAATCAAGAAGAATAAAAAATTTGAACTAATAAGAGTAAAACAGTATCTGAAATGGCATGTAATAGCTGTACTGGACCATCTTGTGATACTGAATGTAAGAACAACAAACAAGAATACACATGACTCTCCAGTACTCAGAACAATGTTAAACAGACTGAAGAAATATGGAATTAATCTTGCAGGTTCAATATTCAATGCTGACAGTGGCTACGATGGTGAAAACAACTACAAGTCAATCTTTATGATGAATATGTTTCCAAATATCAAGCAGAGGATAAACGCCAGGAACAAAGGTAAGAACAGGAAGTACAGGAAAAAGGCTTCAGAGATATTCAACATATCACTATATCATTACAGAGGATTAATAGAAGGAATATTTGGAGCTGAGGAAACAGCACATCATCATCAGCTATATTGCAGATTCAGATTAAAGAATAACCAGAAAAGATTTGGATTGATAATGGGTATAGGATGGAACATGGGTGTTCTAAACAGATTGCAATGCGCAAAAAGACTAGAAATAAAGATTACACAATATGTTATATCGAATTAGGCAACAACCCCTATCATTTGTTTAATCTTTAACAAAAAATTTTAGATAATAAGAAATATATGCTTATTTTTTGACAAAGGTCAAATACCTTAACAAAAAAGCTCTTTATTGTCTCCTTAAGAATGAATCATTGTATTATAAATTGCATTTTATACTTTACTTTTTAATAATCTGCTATGCAGCTTTGCTTTTAAAAATTTTTACTACCATTATTGCATAGAGATTTACATTTAGTTGTTTATAATAAAGTTCTAAATATGACCTTTTTGTATATACTATTTAGTTAAAGCTTTTCTTACTTCGGGCAATGCCAAAGTAAAACCAACATGTATACAATCAAATTTATCATCAGTTATACATTTCAAATTATTATTTTTAATTTGTACTTCAATTAATCTATTGTTTTTTCTTAAATCCTTTAAGATAATAATGTCATCATTTAAACTAATTAAAGATATTAACTGTGCTTTCTTTAAAATCTGTCTTCGTTCGAGTTCAATCAAAGCAGACTCGGATATAAATGAAGCAAATGAAAGAGTAGGGTTTTTGTTTTTTTCTATATTATAGATCTCTTCTAATTTTTTTAAAACTTTTCCACTAAAGGTTATTGTTCTCTGACCTGGTTGAGGCATTTAGTGTAATTTATATCGAAATTCCTTAATATATTTAACGTTTATATACTATTACTAACCGTTAATAACTATGTCAGATTGGAATACACCAAAAAATATCAATTGGAAAAAGGATGTAATGCCAATAATAAAAGAAAGATTAGTATTATTAAATAAATATGGAATAATTCCGACTCTCAGAACAATTTTTTATTCTCTAGTCTTTTTTAATGTTATTCCAAATTCATATAATTATTATAAATATCTTAGAAAGTATACCAAACAGGCAAGGATTAGTGGGGAATTGCCTATTGATTGCTTTGCAGATCAGAATTTACCTAGAATAACAAATTTAATTGATGAATTTGGCAATGCAAAAGAATACATTCAAAAAATAGTTAATTACCTTGAAGGAGTTTCATCAACACATTCAATACAAGAAGATCAATTTAATCATAAAGATAACAAATCATATAATGACATAGAAGTATGGATTGAAAAAAATATACAAAGTTTTACTTTTCATAATTTATTAAAAAATTATGGTATCAACATTGTTTCCAATAACGGAATTGATACTACTAGCTTTATTAATAAAAATATAAATCGTTTGAAACCGTCTTTGAAAGATAATAAAAAGGTGTATATCAGATATTTTGGCAATTTTGATTTATTTAGTGATAGTATTGACACTACAATTAAGAATCATATACAAGCATTTAATTTAAATATTGATTTTAAAAAAATTGCAATTACAGAGGAGCAGATGCGAAAATTTCATTTACCCGAAAACCCCAATCCTGAAATAATAAGGAAATTAGACAATAACGTACGAAAAGACTTTTTCATTAGTAAATATGGAAGACTTTTCCAAATAGAATTGGAATCTCTTCAAGCATATGCCCCAGACAAATTTAAAAATATTATTCTGGAGTCAGTAAATAATATTTTAAATAAAGATAAAAAGTATGAAAATATTAAAAATGTCAATATGATTTTTTAATTTTCAAGATTATTAGTTTTAGTTATAATTATTATATTGATAAATAACACATCAATAGAAATAAACAAGATTTGTTACTATTTTATCCTTATTATAATAAAAATAGAATTCTTAATTCTGCTCAGTTATGGTTCTAATCTATTGCTAAAAAATGAATACAAAATTAAGGGATCGATAATACGATCTAATTGAAGGAAACATAAAACCTTTAAAGAAATACTTCTTAACAAACTTTAATAATATTTAAATTTCAATAGCTATAATCATTATTCATTCCATTATTAATTAAGATTGATATATACTACGAAAAAACAATGATAAAGTAAAATAATTCATTGTATTGGAAAAATAATTTATTCTATAGCAATTCATAAGCTATAATATCAAATATGACTTAAACATAATTGTTTTTATTTGATTTAATAAAATAATAATAATAATTAATTTTTAATAGGATCTTTATTTTTGATGTTTCTAGAATTATATTTGTCTATATGATAAATTATTGCTATCTCAATGTTTTAAATTTTTTATTAAACTGATATAGTAATAATTGCTAAAAGAGTTACATCCTGTTGAAGAAATTGTAGATATAATAAATAATAGATTAATTCAAACAAATGAAACCTTAACTAAGAATTTTCAAGCAAATTAAATCAGCATGTTCAAACTATAAGATCTGACAATCCAAATAAAATTATCATAGAGAAAACAGAATTAGAGAAATTGCTTAATGATGTAGTGTTGGGCTCAATATATTTAATTTATTTTATTTGGATGTGCATCTCTGCTGTCTAGTATATGAATTATATCATTTTTATCAATGTCTATATCATGTATAAGTAAGAATTCTCCTGGTGCAGATCCTTTTTTTCCAATGCTCTTCAAATATTTACCATCAGGTGTAAACACTTGAACTCTACTGTTTTGTGTGTCTACGACATATACATTTCCTTTTGAGTCAAAATCAATTCCATGAGGTTCACTAAATTGACCTTCTCCTTTCCCAACCGACCCCCAGTTGGTAATAAATTTACCATCTTTTGTAAATTTTGTAACTGCACCATTATCTTCATCATCAACATAAACATTATCTTTAGAATCTATAGAAATAGCATGTAAGTGCCTGAATTGACCATCACCTTCTCCATATTCTCCCCATTGTTTAATAAAGTCACCTTCAGGATTAAATTTCTGTATACGATAAGCGTATTTTTCACTAGTATAGATATTATTGTCAGAGTCAAAAGCTACACCCCATTGTCTGTTAAATTCTCCTGGACCATTTCCTTTTTTTCCAATACTCATCAACAATTTTCCGTTAGGATCAAATTTCATAAGTTTTCCAGGTCCCCAGTTAACCACCCATACGTTTCCTTCCTTGTCAATATTTACATCTTCCATTTTATTCGAGAAAAGATTCTCGTCATCGGGGGCTCCCCAGGCCGATAAGAAATTACCTTTAGAATCAAACTTTTGAACATTCTTTCGCTGTTCATCTGTAACATAGATACTTCCATTTGAATCAACTGCTAGATTATGAGCATGAAGAAACTTACCATCACCTGTCCCTTTGGAACCAAATCCTCCAAGATAAGTACCATTTAAATCATATTTTTGAACATAATATTTTTGAACGTCACTTTCAGTTAAGTCATAATTTGGTTTATCCTTGTTTTGAGAATCTTTTTCAGAATCAGAGTTCTTATCACCTTTCTTCTTTTTCTTTGAGAATTTTTCTTGTGGAGATTTTTCATCATCTTCATTTGCAGTTGCAGAAGATTTTGAATCGTCTTCATCAACATCAAAATAATCATCTTCTTTAAATTCAAATATTTGAGCAGAGACAGGTTTATAATTAACATAGAGAGAACTAAAAATCAAGCTAAAAGTAATTAAAAATACAAATGTAAAACCAGCCCGTTTTAATATCATCTTTTAATAACTGTTATATACATAATATTAAGATTATATTAAGCTTATAAAAAAATTATCTAGATATCTTTATAGTTAAACTTATTCATCTTTAATAATAAATTTACAATTTATAATATTTAATAATAAAGATTCAATATTGTGTCTGTATAATTTTACATATTAACGAGAAAATTTCATAATTAATAAGTTTATCACTAAAAACTTAATCTAATTATTTATTTAATATGAATATTTGATAAAATACCATAATTTTACTATTATTTTGATAATTTATCCCAATTTTAAATATAAAAAACTAAATAAAAAATGCAAAAAGCAGTAAATATTAAGTATATAGAAATGAAAGAAAAACATCCAAATTAAAATTTAGGATTTTAAAGATGTATTTATTCTCTGTAAGAAATGTTATTTATTAGTTAACACAGAAAAAATACACAGAAGCTATAGATTATTTCAATGTCTGCCTAAAGATAAAACCAAATAATTCAAAAGTATGTTATAAAAAAGGTATTAACTCTGGCAAAATTAGGCAGATATAATGATATTTTAATCTCATATAATAAAGCAATAAAATCAAATTAGATTATTATGAAGATTTCTCTAATAAAACATCGGCATTAGCAAAAACAAAAAGATACAAGGAAGAGATAAATTGCTATGATAAAGTCATTGAGATAAAGGCCGATGATATTATCGTATGGAATAACAAAGGAATGATATTAATCAATTTTGGAAAATATGATGATGCTATTTACTGTTATGAGAAGGCTATATCCATTAATTCTCATTTAGCAAATGCATATTACAATAAATGTGTTGCTTTATCTAAATGTAGAAAGATACTCAGATGCCTATAAATACATTAAGATCTCAAAGAGAATAGAATTAAATAATGATACTAATCTTATTTAGAATTTTACCTGCTTATATCTAATAAAAAATCCAAATTATTTTATTATATACTAATCATCTATTTCGCAATGTAAATTAGTATCGCCAATTTTTTATTATGCTTTTTCCTAGTCATGACATTTATTTATTTTTTTATTTTATTATATTATAATTTAAGTAGTAATTAACAGGAAATAAATTTCTTAACTGATTCGCTTAATTATATGATAGCCAAATTCTGTTTTTACCGGTTCTGAAATTTGCCCTTTCTCTAACTTAAATGCAACATCTTCAAATGGTTTAACCATCATTCCTTTTCTAAAAAAACCTAAATCACCTCCTCGTTTACCACTTGCTTTATCTATTGATAATTCTTTTGCTAAATTTGAAAAACTTTCACCATTTTTTAATCGGTCAAGAACTATTAATGCTTCACTTTGTTTTTTTAAAAGAATATGCAAACACTTGATTTTATTTGATGACATACGATCAACAGATATCAATAGTATTTAAATAAACGATCCTCTTATAATTATCAATATAAAGTATATTATCTTGTTAACCGTGACTAAAATTAAATTTAAGTATAATAGAATAGATTTTAATGAAATCGTTATCTGAAAAAGAATTGAAATTTATTCTAGATAATGAAATATGTAGAATAGCAACTGCTAAAAATAATATTCCTCATGTGGTTCCGGTCTGTTACATTTATAAAAATAATAATATCTTTTTTGCTACTGATTATAAAACCAAAAAATATCGAAATCTGATGGAGAATAAAAGAATTTCACTAATAATTGACGTCTATGATAAAAAAAATGGAAATAAAGGAATTCATATTGATGGAATAGCAAGTATAATAGAAAGAGGTGAATATTTCAAAGATCTATTTAAAATGTTTCACAATAAATTTGAATGGGTTAAACAAGATCCATGGAATGAAGGAGAAGCACCATTTATAAAAATTCAAATAATTAAAAAAGTTTCTTGGGGATTATAAAACAAATGTAATATTAGATAATAACAAAATTTGCAATAACATATATTTAAAATAATCAAAAATATTACCAATATTATAATAATTACCAATTAAATCTCAAAAAAGGTTACTTATAAAAATAAGAACATAGTACTATATCAACGAACCTGATCTTTTGATTCCTAAATAGTTAAATAAGTTTAAAATACTGATAAGTTAAGATTGTTTACCAATAAATAAACAAAATTTAGAAGACTTACATAATGACGATGATGAAGCAATGGAAAAGGTCTTCCTACATCAAAACAAATCTCAAAATACAAAATAATTTTTTTTAAAGTTTTTAAATTTATCTCTTATTTATATTTAATTTTTCGGCGTCGAAAAATTAGTAAATTTGGATTGAAAAATTCATTTACTAATGAAATTCTTAGAATGACAAAAAATCTTAAATATTTTTACCACATATAACAACTCGAGGAACATATTCGCAACCTCATCAATGTGATTAAATCCCAGCCGAGTCATCACAATGGGATAGGCCATTTATTTGGCCTATCCCGTTTCTCAGTTAATTAATGAGCATTAAATATTATTTTCTTTGTCAAGAATATCTGGTTTTTGTTGAGCAATTATATTTGACAAACCTCTCATATAGTTTTTGGCAAAGGTGGTAACAGGTTGAGAAGAATACCATATACAACCAAGTACTTGACAATCATGACATGTTTTAGCAATATCCCATTTGGGAGATTCCCATATTTCATCTATACTCTGTTCCAATAAGTTATATGTATTTTCTGGAGAATTATATTTCCAACAAGGAACAAGTACCGTTCCATTCCCGTTTATAAATATACTTTTCCAAACACCACATTCATCATATAGCCCTCTTCCATGGTCAATAATTTGTTGAAAATATTCTACTGGTATCATTATTTTAGGATGAGTATGTTTTTTGCCATAATCGAGTATACTTTCACATACAGCAATCATAGTTTTTCTATCTGGCAATAAAGAATAGTCAACGTCAAATCTATCTTCCACAAATGTAAAAGATACTGCATTAGATCCGAGTTCTTTTGCTCTATCAAAGTAGGTTTGATTAATAAATTCCTCAGTATTATATTTTGTTATTACTGAGTTAAAATAATGAGGAATATTGTTTTCATTTAAGAGTAAAAGATTTTTCATTACTTTATCATAAGTGTCTTTTGAAACCCCTCGTATTTTACAATAGGATTTTTCATATACAGAATCTATACTACAGGTAATGAATTGAATATATTTTTTTAATTCTTTTAAATCAATAGTATGTAATAATGAACAATTTGTAATCAAGGTGATAGGCATGTTTAAAGTATGTAAATAGGTAACTAATTCCATGAAATCTGGTCTACTAGTAGGCTCTCCTCCTTCTATAATAGACCAGATACAGTATTTTGATACTTTGTCAAAAATACTTTTCCATTCCGAAGTTGAAAGGTCATTTTTCTTTGCAAATTTAAATTGATTAATTTTATCAGAATCACCAAAAGGGCACATAGGACAATAAAAATTGCAATAATGGGTTAAGCTAAACACAGCAATTAGCGGGCGTTTTTTACCTATAAAACGATTAGCTGACCATTTACCTAAAAGCTTAATTGTTCTAATAGTATCTATTACCATATATTTGGGATAGCATAAAAACTATAAATTTTTTTTTAAATTGTAAAGAAGATTTATTAGAATTCAAACTATAAATATTGAATGGAGTAAAATTTTAATAAGAATGAAATCTACTAAAAAATTCTTTCAAATATATCTTATTATTACCTTAGGAATTTTAGCATCGATAACATTTTTTTCTTTTGGATCATTAATAACAACTGATTACAGTAATTTTAAAGTGGCGTATGGACAAATGGGACATGGACATGATCTTCCTCCATCGATTATAGGAGATAGAGAAATATCTCTAAATTTTAATAATCCTCACACAAACTCCGCAACAGAAAAAAATGTAATTAATTTAGCTTTAGTTGATAACAAAACAGGAAATAATATTCCTCATGTCACATATATTGTAAGTATTTACAATCAAGAAAATAAAAATAAATTTACTGCTAACCTCCATGGACATGATGGAGAAATTAAATTAGAATTTCTTAATACGGGACGTGAAGGATATAATATAAATGCAAATTATGATACGCTTTCAGCTAGTTATATATCTGATTTTGGGAGTCCTATAAAAATAGATGGATCTGTATTCAGCGATCCTGGAAAATATAGAGTAGTTACAGAGATAACTGGAATAGATTTTGATAATACTTTTTTACCAAAACCTTTAAAATATGAATACAATATTACAATAAAGTAAAAAGTCTAATACAATGATTTATAAATTCTTATATTAAATCCTGTATAACAAAATATATCTCCATTCTGGTAAACTAGAATTTTATTAAATACTTTTTGATAATTATTTAGATAAATGAAATTTAAAGATCAAATAATAGCGATAACAGGTGCTTCTTCTGGAATAGGAATGCAAGCCGCAATTGACTTTTCAAATAATGGAGCAAAGACAATAATTTTAATATCAAGAAATATTATGAAATTAAACAAAGTAAAAGAAAAATTAAATCCAAACTGCAGTGTCGAAATATACCCATGTGATGTTTCAAATAAAAAAATGGTCATTGATATGAGTAATAACATTTTAGGAAAAATAGGAACTGTCAATATTTTAGTTAATAATGCAGGTTTTGGAATATACGGAAGGGTTATTGATCAGACAATAGAGGATATTGAGAAGGTTACATCAACAAATTACTTGGGAATGATTTACTGCACCAAGATGTTTCTACCTTCCATGATTAAAAAAAATCAAGGGCACATAGTAAATGTTGCTTCTTTAGCAGCTAGTTTTGGAATACCATTTATGGCTGCATATTGTGGATCGAAATTTGCAATGTTAGGATTTTCTGAATCTTTATACCACGAATTAAAAAATACAAATGTAGGTATTACAGTTGTAAGTCCAATTGCAGTTAAAACTAACTTCTTTGACAATGAATCATTTAAGGGAAAAATGCCACACAAGTTAGGATATGTGACTTGACCCTAAGACTGTTTCAAATGCTATTCTTAAAGCTGCTTATTCAAAGAGACTTGAAATAGTTGTCCCATTTTTTGTTAGATCTGCAGTATGGTTAAAACAGACTTTTCCATATTTAATCAATCCAATAGTAAGTTCAGCATTCAAAGAAGGAAAGTAAAACTAATACCTGGAAATAGTTATTATCAAAACAAAATATTAGCGTAATTCTAAAAAATATTTAGCTATCATCTTTAAACCATTTAGGATACTTTAAATTTTATAATAAACCAGTTTTAACTAAAAAAAATGTACAATTATTTTATTTTTCCTTCTCTTCTTAATTCTGATAATATTTTCATAAGAGTATCATAGTCAATATTGATTTCATTTAAAATAATATAATGATCAGTTTTTTTATTTTTCTTTATAAATTTTTCAATAAGAATTTTTTGTTTTTGATAATTTCGATCGATCACATTTATAATAAATAATTCCCTGCTTTATGTATTAGTCATCTCATATATCATCAACATGCATTAGTATTATCAACATACTCTGATAGGAAGAACTTTAGCTCTACATGTTTAGATTGATACATGTGCCCAAATCCTATATTCTGAAATTATCTGATACTCAGAAAAAGGAACTGAATAGATTTATGAAGAGTACTCGTGACAAAGAAGAATACAGAAGAGAGCATCAGCAATAAAACAAAAGATGAAGAAGGAGTACCATACAGAACAATAGCCAAAAACCTTGATGTCAATTACCGTAATGTGTATGACTGGATTAACAATTACAGAAAATATAGTCTGGATGGAATAAGAAACAATAGAATGAATGCAGGTAGAAAGCCAGTAATATCTACTGACAAAAACAAAGAGATGGTAAAAGACATCATATTGAACAAGTCTCATAAAACATTTGGCTATCTCAAAAATACCTACTGGAGTATCAGGCTCTTGGCTACTCTATCTCCAACATTACTGGAAATGAATGTCAGTCCAATGCAAACATGATGGAGAATAATTCATGATTTAGGTATAGTATGCAAAAGGCCCAAACTTGAACTGGAGAAAGGTAATGATTATGAGGAAGAGAAGACCAGGATAGACAGATACAAAAAAATATCATCTGCTCTTTTTAAAAAAAGATTCTACTAGGATTGAAGATGAAACATGGTTACATCTTCAACCATACATAACAAGAACATACATGATGAAAGAGGGGAACAGCAAAAGATACTCCATAAAGGATCTAACGATAAAGTCAATGTATTCATAACACTTCTTTATCCCCTAAATGGAATCAAATTCAATACAAGCAAGACAAGAAACAGCAATGATTTCATAAACCATCTAAACAACATCAAGAGATATGTACCTAAAGAGAAGTATCAAGAGGTTCATACTTGTAATAGACAATGCATCTTTTCATGTAAGCAAAAAGACAAAACAGTTTATAGAAAGACAGTCATACTGGCTAACTGTACTATTTCTACCAACACGTGCACCATTCCTGAATCTTGTTGAGACAAGAGTAAACAGGAATCTCAAGAAAGATGTATGTGCCAATTACAACTACGAAACAGAAAATAATCTATTATGTAATGTAAGACGGTATCTAAGATGTTTTGGTTGTTGGCCTAAGAAATGATACTTAACTTATTACAAAAGAAGATAAGCAAATGAATAAGATAATTGAAGATTTTAAAAACTATGAGTAGACATTATGAGAATATAACAATTATTTTAAAAGAGCTAAAAAATATAGTATAAAACCGCCAACAGGAAATCTTGTAAAACGATTAGCTTTTAACATAAATACTAATGGTAATAATAGTACTAATTTGAAACAAAATTATAAATTTATTACAGCATAGATTAAATATTTTTGCGTAATTAGGAAGGAATCAAAATATTCTGAAAATTAAATTAATTTTTATAAATTTTATAAATTTAATAACATTATTCTCTTTTATCTTAGATCAGATATGTAATATTTTACATGGTTACTAATTACGCAATAGATCTATTATATAGATTTTTTTCCTGATTCATAAAAAAATAACTATATCAAATAAATTTTCTTTTTTTACAATAATTAATAACTATTAATATAAAATACAGAAACAAGAATCTAAATATTTCTATCACAAAATATACATAATTGTATATTAACATAATCATTAAAGCCATCATATTAATTATTATTCTAGATCATTCTACAATTAAAATATATTAATAATTATTGCCTTTTATTTCAAATCTTGAATTAAAAGGTCACATTTAATTTTATCTAATAAAATCAAATTTATATTTATAATAGTCAAATCAACTATAGATCATACTAAACTCTAAGCTTTGGATTTTAGTTATTGAACCCATTTAGTTAATGGGACCAAGCAGATATGAACTTTATGAACTAAATTTTTTTCTTAATCTCTAATATTGCAAAAGTTCTTGATTATGGTTTATGAAATATAAAATAATAATACATAAAATTACAAATTTAATTCTCTTTCTAACAATATTCTATCATTCTCATTTGTCAAATCTATTAGTTTCATTGTATCATATCTTTTAAAAGGAAATTGATTTATAATAGATCTCTTGTGCAATAGACAAGATTACAGCTATATTCCTCTTTTTTAGCAGTTATTTCGTAGATTTGCTAAATTATGCCAGATTATCCAGAAAACCATCATTATTCAAGTCATTTACTGGACTGGAACTATCAGAATTTGATTCAATTTACAAGGAGGTAGAATCTAGATATCCACAATACGAGATAAAACGTCTATCTAAAAGAAAAAGGACAAGAAAAGTAGGTGCAGGAAATCATTTCAAACTGACAGTACAAGACAGATTTCTCATGTTACTTGTATACTACAGACTGTACATAACACATACATTATCGGGATTTCTATTTGATCTGGACCAGAGTAACGTGTACAGAGATATAAGACACATAGAACCACTAGTTAAAAGATGTATTCCATTACCTCAAAAATTGTACAATATTACCAGAAGATTAAGAACTGTACAAGAAGTAGAAAAGTACTTTCCTGAATTCAAGGCATTTATAGATATAACAGAACAGGAGATACAAAGACCAAAAGACAAGAAGAGAAAAAAAGATTACTATTCAGGCAAGAAGAAAAGACATACTGTAAAGACACAACTGATGGTAAATAAAGAAGGAAAAATACTGTATAAATCAAATCATCACAAAAAAGGAAGACAGCATGACTATACCGTTTACAAGGATGAACAACCAATAACACCATTACAGGTAGAAAATGTTCTTGATTTAGGATATCTAGGATGTGAAAAAGACTTTCCTACTGTAAAGTATAGTCTACCTGTAAAGAAGAAGAAAAGAAATATGGAACTAACTGAGGAACAAATAGAGTATAACAAAAATCATTCCAGACAGCGAGTAATAATAGAGCATACTATCTGCAGGATAAAGAAATTTTGTATTATGGGTACTAAATATAGGAACAGACTGAAAAGATATAACCATATTTCAGATATTGTATCTGGTCTTGTGAATTACAGGATAATGAAGAATAGTGTATCACCGTAACTGGATATATCAGAATTAAGAATGAGATGTAGATCTAATGTAACTGCGCAAGAGATCTATTGTAACATCTACTTTTGGTTGAGTCGGAGAATCATCGTCATTATCGTCATCATTCTCATTATTATTATTATTATCTTCATCATCTTCATTCTGTCCATTAACAGATGGAATAAATTCTATAAATTGTAATGATGTTAATAACAACAAAAACATTAGAGAAATATTGATAGCTTTTGATGAAGATTGGCTTATGAATAAATAATAATAGAAAAAGTAGATAATTGAATTCATATTTATCCTAGGTTATTATAATATAATATATAATTTAAAAAGTAGTTAACATTATACTTATTCTTTTAAAAAGAAATTAAACATATATATAAAGAAAAATAAAATATTTTTCTGAAAATCTTTATCATTATTATTCCTTCAGGAAGTAAATTTGGTTTATTAAAATTTTTTACTAATGTCTTTTCGCACTTGTCTTTTAGAATATAGCCATGACCATAATATGGCATATCTCGAAATATATTCCTTTTATATTTGTTGTATGAATACAATTTCTATTTTATATTGTACAATTGAATCATTAAAAGAAATTATTATCTTCAATGTAAAGAGTGATTATGTTTATTTTTAAATGAGAAAATTATTGCTACATAAAAAAATTCATTATAACTTTTTAAAGATTTTCTTTATAATAGTTAATTACCATAAAATATTATAAAATCTTTTTAATAAAGATTGCCATTTGTTACTAAACTGGTGAATATAAAAAACGATTGTAAAGTTATTATTTCTAATATTAATACTAATTTATATCAATTTAATTTGTATTTCTTCATCATCATGTGTTTGCTAAACAACAATAAGAAAAAAACTCTGATAATGAAAAATAACGATATTCAAAATTAAGAAGAAGGATTCATTCCAAAACCTATTGTTCATGTAACCATTGAAGGAACTATAAATAATGACAAAATTAAAGGAGGCTATGGTAATGATAGAATATCTGGAGGGAATGGAGATGATACTTTGAATGGTGGAATGAGTGATGACAAATTATTTGGAAATGATGGTAATGATAAACTAAATGGTGAATTAGGAGATGATAAACTTGATGGCGGAAATGGTAATGATGAGCTTGACGGAGGAGAAGGCGATGACAAACTAAAAGGAGGCGATGATGGTAATGATGAGCTTCAAGGCGGTAAAGGTAACGATGAGCTTTATTGAGGAGAAGGCAAAGATAAATTGAAAGGAGGAAAAGGAGGAGATACTTTTATTTGTGATTTAGCTGACAAGATATCAGATTTTGATTCTTTAGAAGGAGATAAAAAAATAGGTCGATGTTCTGTAATTGATAAATCTTCATAGGCGGGACGATAATTAGTTAATTATTAATATTTAATATTATTTTTGATCTATAACTGAAACTTACTATTCCATTCAATCTTTTACGATCTTAAATTCATCCTTAACTTCTTTTTTCTTTCCATTTTCAATAAAAGTACCTGTTAATGTCTTTTGATCATTTTCTAGTGCAATATTTAATATTCCAAATTCTCCATCAATTCCTTCAGCTGAAAAATCTTCTTTTGAAGATAATGTCATATCATGAGCACCACCAGTTCCTACAGTTACAAAGACAGTTCCTTTTGGATTTTTATAGATATTGGGGTTATTATCTTGTACTAGAGGTTCATCATCGTCATCATCGTTAAAAGTGATAGGATATGTTCTCTCATATACATGAAAGTGGCCTTGTAAAGCCAGATCTACTTTATATTTGTCAAAAAGAGGATGATAAGTTTCTCTAAAATCAGTTTCTTCTTCAAGAGAACCAGAACCATACATATGTCGATGATAAAATACAATGATCAAATCAATAAATGGATCTTTGGAATATTTTTCAAGATCCCTGATAGCAAATTGATATTGTTCAGACTCATCATCGTAATCGGTTTCTGTTGATAATGCTAGAAAGTGTATATTTTTATAGTTAAAAGAATAGTATTGTTCTTTTAAACCAAAAAAATCCAAATAATCATCTTCATCTTCATGATTTCCCATTACTATCTTAGTTTTATCTGCTATGGGTTCTATCATTTCAAGCCAGCAATCCGCATCTCCGCTGTATGAAAAGTCACCAAGGGCTAAAACTATTTCTGGATTTTGATCAATAATATTTTCAACTGTATCTTCTGCGTCACCATTGCAATCAAAATCTCCTACGGCTACAATGTTAAAATTAGTATTTGTGTCGGTATTGGTATTTGTATTGGTATCCCTATCTTTAGTATCAAATGATTGAGTAAAATGTTCATCATTTATTTTTTCATTTATATCGAGATTGTCATAAGGTGGTTTTACTTCTTTATTCTCATTAATTTCACTTTCAGTAGATTGTTTTATCGGATTATTATTGTTATTATTATTATCTTGATAGGGAATAGTATCATCCTCTTCTAAATACTCATTAGGATCAAATACATAATTGAAATCAATATCGCTACTTGTAATGCTATCATCAACATCATCATCATTAGGTTCAATTGCGTAAACATTTACAAAAGATTTAGAGTTAAAATCTAAATTATCGAAATTATAAAAAATAAATAACATTAAACTGATTACAAAGATAAAATTAAAGTAATTATAATTATTGCCATTTACAAATATCAAAATAATCAAAATATCTTGAAAAAAGAATATAATAACAATATGCCAACTATTTTATTGGAGAAAGTTATATTCTAATTTTATAACTAATAAAATTCAATAAATGAGATATTGATTTATTGTAAAGTTTCAACAAATTATTTATTTATTTATTTTTATAAGACCTAATGTTGATTTGAAAATTATTCTATAGTTTTTTAGAAAAAGAATTCTATATTCTCTTTTTGCAATTTATATATATTATTATGTCATATTATTTCCTTAGAAAAAATTTGAATAAAAATATCTTTATTATAATGTTATCTTTATCAATTATTCTTTCTTTTGCGATTTTTACTCTTACTTTTTGTAATAATAATATTTATGTTTATGCACAAAAACAAAAACACCAGCAACAACATCAAACAAAACAATCTCTTGAGGCTGAAAATATTATTCTTTATGATCCAAATCTGAAAATAGAATTAGTAGCATCTGGTCTTGATTTTCCTACTACAATGGCATTTTTAGGTCCGAACGACTTTTTAATTCTTGAAAAAAATACTGGCAATGTGAAAAGAGTAGTAGATGGTACTGTAATAGAAAAACCACTTTTACATGTTAATACAAGTACAAAAGATGAACGCGGATTATTGGGAATTGCTGTTAGCAAGAAGAATAACAAAAATTCTTATGGTGATCCTTTTTTTATAGGAAATAATAAAAAGCTAACGCATAACGTCTTTCTTTACTATATTGAATGCAATAAGAAAAATACAGATTGTGAAAATCGTATTTATAAATATGACTTGGATAATCAAAACAATCTACTTGTAAATCCAAAATTATTAGTGAGTATACCTTCATTTCCTGATCCTTCTCATATAGGAGGAATAATAGATATTGGACCTGATGAAAATCTTTATTTTACTGTTGGAAATTTCCAAAATACTATTCCATCACAAGTATACAAAACTCCTACACAAAATTATGAGGATGGTCACCATATAGATGGAAGAGCTGGTATTTTAAGAATAACACAAGATGGCCAACCTATTTTGTCAAGTAACGGCGAAGGAATACTCGGAAATGAATATCCCCTTAACTTGTATTATGCTTATGGAGTAAAAAATAGTTTTGGAATGGATTTTGATCCTATAACAGGAAAGTTATGGGATTCTGAAAATGGTCCACAATTTGGAGATGAGATTAATCTGGTAGATCCTGGCTTTAACAGTGGTGCAGATAAACTATATGGTATTTGGGAATCTAATGATCTAGGAGATAGGGTAAAGGACAAGAATGGCAAATTTGTAACTATAACAGAAGATAAACCTGATGATCTAGTTTATTTTGAAGGAAAAGGACATTATAGTCCTCCACAATTTATGTGGGGTAAAACAGTGGGTCCTACTGCATTGGCATTTCTTGATTCAGACAAATTAGGATCACAATATAAAGATGATATATTTGTTGGGTCTGCAGATGGTGGTCGATTATTTCATTTTGATCTAAATGATAATCGAAATAGTTTAGTTTTAAAAGGTAATTTAACTGATAAAATAGCACTAAACAATACAGAATATAGTGATATCTTATTTGCTGAAGGTTTTACTATTATTACTGATGTAAAGCAAGGACCTGATGGTTATCTGTATGTTGTATCTGGACTAAAACAATCAAAAACAGCAAAGTTTGGAGCTGTATTTAGGATAATGCCATCTGAAACCACAACAAAAATGCTGTTGTTACTGCTGTCAGTTTAAATAAACAGACAAAAGAGGATAAACAAAGTAACAGTATCTTAAATGTAATGAGTCATGATAATAATAATAATATTATTTCTAAAAAAACAAATACAAAGAATGTACTTATTGGCATAGCTCCAAAGCCATCCAATATAACTAAAACAATAGATGTACAAGCGTGGGATAAACTCTTTGCACAATATAAATAAGAATGATAAAAGAAGAAGAATATGAGAGAAAATAAGTTTTTTAAATTGGTCTCCTTATCTATTTTATAATAGTATTAGTCAATAGAGTTGATATTATATAATTGTGACAAATGAGTCTTTCAATTTAATAAATCTAATTTATAAATGTTATATTCTATAGATTATGTCGTTGCCACAAATAAATAATTTGACTTTACCTTCTAATTTTATTTTGTTGAAGCAAAATAATATTTATTATTATCATCAGATTGATCAGACTTTTCTCCTTCTTCTCCTTCCTGTTCAGAATAAGTTTTTATCCCGCTGTTATCTTTTGAAATCACAAATCTATCTAAAACATCACGATGATCTGTTTCATAAAATGTTCCCATTAGTGTATGTCCATTATTTTTGAGATCAAAGTTCAAAAATCCAAATTGACCTTTTTGAATTACATAATAAGAATGAAAATAAGCAATTTTATGTAATGCATCCCCTGCTGTACCTGCTGTCACAAAGATGATACCTTGATTATTTGTATACCTATTATTATTATTATTATTTTGATCCATTACAATAGGATAAGTAGAATTGTCATTGTTATACGATAGGGGAAGAGATCTCTGATAATATTGTGTATGACCAGATAAAACAAGATCAACTTGATATGATTCAAATAATTTATGAAATGTTTTTTTCAAGTTTTCAGAAGCTTTTTTATCAAAATCAGAAGAAGTATACATAGGTTTATGAAGAAATACAATTCTCCATAAAATCGAAGGATTCTGTATTGATTCTTCTAAATCATTTTTTATAAATTCATACTGTTTACTTCCTTTTTCATATGGATGTTCAGAAGAGATGGCTAAAAAATGAATATTGTAGAAGTTAAAGGAATAGTAAGGTTCTCGTAAATTATAATGATCGAGTAATTGATGATAAGAACTTTGATAATCTACATCATGATTACCTATAGCAATTTTAATTATATCATCAATAGGTTCTGAAATATCAAACCAACATTGTGGAGAAATATTTTGATATGTATAATCACCAAGACCTAAAACGAGTTCAGGTTCTAACTTTGTCATTTTCTTTATTGTCTTTGCTGTTTCTTTATTACAATTCCAATCTCCAGCAGCTATAAAATTAATATCATCAGAGTAATTTTCATACAAATAATTTGTTGTTTTTGTTGTTGACTTTCCATATTTGTCAGCAGTTATTGTAGATAGTAGAGTATTATTATTATGATCATTATCTATAGCAGTAGTTGTTTTTTGATCAAATCGTTCAGAAAAAGGTATTTCTTCTCCATACTCTTTAGGATCATAGTAATCCTCTGGGGATATCCCAAAAAACCCATCACCATTATCATCATCATCATTTACTGATTCAACAGTTGTAATATGAAATATAGTAATAAATGTAAAAAATAAAAATACCAAGAAAAATAAATTAACTAAATAAAAATATTGATTCATAAATAACTACCATTATTTATACTAAATAAAGTTACAGTTGTAGATTATATAAGACTTAAAGAAGAATCTTTTTAGAAAAGAATTCTATTGTTACTATATAAATATCAATATACTAAAGAATTTTTATAGATGACTGTAAAACAGAAAAGAAACTCATTCTTTATCAACTAAAATAGAAAAAAATTAAATTGATAGCCTATTAAAGATGTTTAACTTTATTAATAAATTTTTTATATACTTATTTTTTAGTAGATGGATATATAATTAATTACAGATAAAAATAACTAAAAATTATTAGTACAACAATTCTGTTTAAATCTACAATAACCTTAATTTTATTCTTATACATTGTTTATTTATGTTTTTTTATCCACTCATTTCTTTAATTGAAATTATTTGTTGTTTAGATACAAAAGAAATAAAAAGAAGAATATCTATTACTCTTTCTCAACAACCCTTGTCACAATTTATGCATTTTCTTGCTACTATTAGTTTTATTGTTTTTATTCTATTTTGCTTAAATAATAATTCCTTTGCAATTGAAAATCAGACTACTAAAAACGAGAATGAAAATAAAGAGTTTAACATTATAACTACTGCAGATATAGGATGTTCTTTGAGAGCTCAGGAAAATATTAAAAATATAGAGAAATTACAGCCAGAGTTATTTCTTGCTGTAGGAGATTCTAGTTATGCAAAGACACCTGATTGTTGGTTTGATATGACCAAATCATTAGATTCAAAAACAAAGATAGCAATAGGCAATCATGATGATTATGAAGAAGAGGGTTCAAAAGGAGAAAGTTTGAAACAATCACTCCTGAATCACTATAACCTAAATAAATCATATTATTCTTTTGATTATCAAAATGTTCATGTACTAGTACTAGATACACAATTAGAGCTTTCTGTTGATACCCTAGCATCTACAGCTAAAGCAACAATGAGTGAAACTACTGATACTACTACAAATACAATAGAAGATGATAATAAAGATAAGAAAGATAAAAAAAATAAATCGACTAATGATGATGAAAAGAAGAAAGAACCACTGCTTGAGCGTTATCCATTAGTAGATTTAGATGTCTACTCAAGCAAAATTCAATTGATATGAAAATTCCACAGCTTGACAAATTTCTAAAATCTAATGCTAAAGTTCCAGCAATAGGTGTAGATAAGGAACAGTATAAATTTTACCTGATGATTTGAATAAAACTAGTCAAAATAAAGATATTGATTGGATATTTGTCATGTTTCACAAACCAATGTATTCTCCTTTATCTAAACAATTTGAAGAATATATTATTAGAAACAAATATCAACCTATATTTGACAAATATGGTGTTGATTTAGTAATGTCAGGTCATAATCATATTTATAGCAGGACTCTGCCATTATCTTTTAATAAATTAAATATTTCCCAACCTATTGTAGACCAAAATAGTAGTACTACTAGTAATAACAGCAGTATATTCACTAATCCAAATGGAACTATATTTTTGGTTGTTGGAGTAGGAGGAGCTGAACCCTATAGAATAACAGAAAAACCATACTATATTGCTAACCAATATAATGAAAGATTTGGTTTTGTAGATTTAAAAATAAGATGGCAAAAGATTAGATGGAGCATTATATGATATTGGTTTAAATTGTAAAATGGCAATAACAGAGAAAACGAAAAGAGAAGTCATAGATCTAGAGTCATGTTTACCTTCGTCTAACACCAGTAATAATAGTAATAATTTGAAAATTATAGATCATTTTACTATAATCAAATAGAATTAAAAAAAATTTTCGAAATATGTTATATCATTTGATTCCTTTCCAACTGTTGTATAGTCTTTCTCTTAAAAGAATAATTGATCAAATATATGAGCTAATGCATCTTCCTTTACCTTATCATTTTCTCTTAATACTGGTTTATAAGCTGTAGTTCCTCTATCTTGATTTGTAAATCTACTCCTTGTCTTTCCAATTGTCGAAAATTTAGAAAAGTAATAAAATTTACTTTTCTTTAATAATACTAAATTGTATAAACCCGCGAATATCATTGCAGGGTTTGAGTTCCACTACCGGCATTACATCAAATTCACTATGTTCTTAATATTAGTAAAGTAAAATTAAACACTGAAAAGCCAAGCCAATTATATGTCACACTTATGTATCTCATTTGAAGTTTTTCTTTTAGTTATTGAACCCCTTTAGTTAATGGGACCAAGCAGATATGAACCTGTCGAAATAATAAGATTTAAGAATCAAATTTATTATTCAGATTTTTTTGTATTTTTATAATTATTTTACACATAATTTCAAGTCTCAACAACATAATAACTTTGAACCTAGCCAATATTTAGAGAAATTAAATATACAAAAAGATTTTTGAGTTATTTAAACCATATTATCTATAACCTGCTTCGTATTATAAATAAAGATCAAAGTCTATAGCATCCTCACTATTCAAGATAATTTACAGAAATTTCCTTCGCTCTTATTTCCGAATGTTTCAGCTGCTAATTGTAAAGGATTTCCATGAATCTTTCCTCTCTTGTCTTTGCTCTATTATTGTGAATAAACTGAAATGTTTTGGAATATAACTGTAAATTGTACTTGTTTACACCCATGAACTTCCTTATCCATAATTGGTATAGGTTACTTCTGCATTCACAATTATTCACATGCACAATACCATCTACATATTCTTTCTTTGAGTGCATTACACTTTTGTGTATGAAGCCATGTTCCTCAAGCTGGTCATATGCTCTATATTCATCTGTAAATATAGTGGAACCGTATTTTACTCTGCTACATACAATTTCAAGAAGTGACTGTTGTATAGGAACGTCAAAATATGTCAGTCCATTCCTTTGATAAATACATGTAATCAATGGATGATCCTTGTCAAATGTACCTCTACCTCTCCATGGTTTTAACCCTCTTTTTCTAGGTTTTCTTCCTGCTGATTTTATTATCTCATAATGATATGATCTACCTTTTAGTCCTGCCTTGATATAGAATTCATCACCTTCAATAAGACCATTAAGTTTAGTAAGAGGTGATAATGATGATAATATTTTTTCCATAATTGTTCTGATAAATCTATAACATCGTGGATATGGTATAACTGACTCAAATGATACCTCTCTTATAGAACATCCAGGCCAGAGTACAAAGTACAGATACATTGCCAAAAACCATATCTTCAATGGCGTATGTGAATAGTGAAATACAGTACCTGTTTTGTCGTTGAACCATCTTTTACACTGCTTGCAAAAGTACTTTTGATATGACCTGTAGTGACCATCTTTTTTTATGTTATTGGACTGGCAACGTGGACAAATTACGCAGTCGTTCCATCGAACATTTCTAAGTAAACTGGTACACCAGTCTTCATCAGGAAGAGATGTGGTTAAGGTAAACACATCTTAATTGAGTGTTGTTCAGCTTTAAGCTTGACTGAAACATTTGTCAATAACAGCGATTTCCTTTAAATGCTATTTCTTTTCTTCACTCTGTTCATGTCTTTGAAAGATTTTCTTTACCTTTTCCTTTACCTTCTTTTTTCCAGCTTCTACATTAACGGTTCCAGTTGTAATCATCTGTATTCCTATAATTATCAAATCTACTGCTATTAATTTACTAATAAATAATTTACCCCAAAAAGGAAAGATATTAATACCAACAGAAATTATTATGGCTAATATTCCTACTGCTATAGTAAATCCTCTAACCAATCGCTTGTCAGATTTATTGGTCAATCCATCAGCTATACGTGAAAATCCATCTACCATCAATGAAAATCCCAAAATTAATAAAAGTACTCTAGCAGCTGCTATAGGATATGTCAATGCCAATCCTGCTAGAATAATAGTCAATACTCCTAATCCTATAGTGAAGAATCGGAATTTGTGAGCAATAAACAATCCAGTAATAGTTTTTTCAAATCCTGCGATAACTAAAACTATAGCTATTAAAATGAGCAAAATCGTTAGACCCGAATTTGTTAGTGCAACAATTGCAAGTATGATAGCTAAAGCACCAGGTACAATTTGAGCTGCTCTCACCAATTGTGGAGATTTATTCATAGTTATCTCTATTAAAGACCTTTATTTAGTAGAGTTGTACATTTCCAATAATTAATACATTCTATTCAGAATTAACAATGAAGCAGGGTTACATTATATAATACAAATCTCGAATCATTAATATACCATCGATTCACATTAGTAAATCTGAAACCATCGAAAATATATACAAGTATTTAATTTGTAACAATATGAATTTAGATGTCTATTCAAAATCTACTTTAGTATTTTTAATAGTTCTCAGTCTTTCCATTTCTACAATATATTTTGAAAATGCAAAAGCACAAACTATTAGTTCAACCGATCCGAAGGAATTATTAAAAGAATTCAAAACAGGAAAGGACACTATTCAAAAAGACATTCAGATAAATTTTAATCAATTAATTAATGAAGTTAAATCACAGCTAAATTTTAGTTCTGTTGATTCACATCTTTCATTGGCCTCTCAAAATTTCATAAATGGAAGGATATCTGAAGGTTTAGCTGAATTGAAATCTGCAAATGAAGAATGGAAGAATTCTAGTATGACAATTATTAAAATCGGAAGCGATTTTATTTCTATGGCTAAAAATAATTCGACATCTATGAATGATAGGACAAGAGAGATTTTAGATAATTTCGGTAATATTTTAGTAAACATTGGAAAGAAAATTGAAAATTTAAGAATTCAAC
>CAWIYT010000159.1:0-10754 GCA_963840085.1 uncultured Nitrososphaerales archaeon | reverse complement strand
GACTATTGCTTGTTACTACCTTAGGTGGAATAGGTGTATCTGCATTAACTTTCTTAGCCAATTATCAGATACCTCTTAGGTTAGTTTCTATAATGCTTTTAATTTGGGCATATTATACAATTAGTAACAAATTAACTAAAAGTTGTATAATTGATTATAACACCAGAGAAGAAAAATAGAGTGAGTTTATATTAAAATATCACTATTTCTAGTATACAATAACAATTTAAGATTTATTTCTCTAAGAACATCATTAATTGGCATTATTTATATAATATATTACAATGGGTCTAAATAAAGACATAGGTTAGTAATGGAGACAGAGGTTTCCAGTGTGATATTGATTCTAACATAGGATTCAAAATATCAAGGTAGTAACAAATTATTAAATTATACTATACCCTTAGATGGAGTTAATCTTTAAGAGTTTTTTAACAATATTAAATTGTAAAGAATATTATTTAGATTCATTTAATAATACATGAATAAATTTGCTATACTCATCTTTCAAATTTTTATATTCTATAACTAATTCCAATTCACAATAGATTTTGCAATTTCTTTATTTACTTCTTGATAATTGTCTTTCTTACCAAAATATGTTTCAATACATAAAATTTGTAGATGAACTTCCGCTATAAATAAATTTTTTATTTCTATTGCATGTGGATGGATTAAAATAATTTTATTTCTCTGTGTCTCCAATGCTTTTTCAAACATCTTTCTAATAATTATGTCTCTGAATGAATACCCTATAATAATCCAGATTTTACGTTGCTTTAATTCTGAATCTAAAATAGTAAAGAATTGAATAAATGGTGTAAAATAAAGTTCTTTCTGACTGAGAGGGTAAATCATCAAATCCTCCTTTACATCAACTGTAGCACTTTTCGATGATATCGATGTATAACTTTCGTTATAATCGTGCTCCTCTATTTCACCAAGATTATTTACTATCCAATTAACTGAACCATGAAGTTTTACCAATTGCATTGCTCTAATTGAATTTGATTGATTCTTCTTAACTAATTCATTAGCATCCATTATATGATATCGCGAATCTTTAAATTTGAAACCAATATTGAAATCTATGTATTTTCTATAATTTACCCAATACTCTTCCAATGAATTATCATAGTTTGTAGTAAAAAATACCCATTTCTCAACAGTATTTTCATATGGATTCTTTAAATTGGGAGGTTTGTTCGAAGCGTTGGAACAGTTAGCAATACAACAGATTTGTGTAAAGAAGTCTGTATATACTTCTCTCAACAGATTTATCCCTGAAGACTTTAATAGAACTTTTTCACGAATAAAAGATTTATATTCTTTCTCTAATGAATCTATTAAATTCTTATCATAACGGTAATCAAGTTTGGTAATGTCTAGTTTTTCTTGATTTATTATATATTGACCAAAAACACCAATATTGTCTGAAAAATTGTTTTGATCCTTTAGACTACTAAGAACAGACATAATTGATTCAATGTCTATTTTGTCTTTTCCATAAATTTCTTCCATTGAATTATATACATTATTGAATAATTTTGTTAGAATTGTATTATTACTATTTATTAGATTATAAAAATCCATAGTCATTGCTCTCATAGTAGGAATTCCAAATTCAATTGAAGCACCAGCACCAAAAAAGAATCCAATATTATTTCCATCTACCAATACCAATAGTAATTTTTAGAATTGTTATTATATTTAATGTGCCATACATGAATATTCATACTGATAGCGTTAAAGTCATTTAACGACCTATTGTATGATTAGTCATAATATGTTGTGAAGGTACTGAGGGTGCGATATTTCATTGCTTTTCCTCAACACTACAAAATTAGAGGATTCTCATCCTCCCAATAACTATATTTACGTCTTTCATTTTGACAACAACGAGGTATAACGATAAGACATGACAACGATTACCAATAAAGAAATTTATTCTACAGTTCCGCAAATATACGATTATCTATCTATTCAAGGACTTAATACTAAATTCGGGCTAAATAGTACAGATTTTGATATTTTTATAATTAAGGAATTAATGGATAATGCATTAGACTTCATTGAATCTAATGCAAAAGAGTTTGTTAATGGAAAACGTCCTTTTGTTGATGTAATTATAACTCAAGAAGAAGCAGAAGTAACCAAAATTAGAGTTAGAAATTCTAATGCTGGTCTAAATAACATTTTTACTGGGGAACGTATTAACAAAATTTTTACTCTTCCAAACTATTATGGGAGCAAAAGATATAGACATAAAATAAATAAAGGTGAACTAGGTGACGCTTTCAAGGCTATTGTATGTATGCCTTATGCTATCGCTATCCATAATATTGATAAAAACAACAAATACAAAAATTGGGATTATCCATTGGAAATCAATGTTTCAAATGATAACAGATCTATTAAAATCAAAATAGACAATATTGATAAAATCAGAAGAAAAGAGTTACCATATATAGATAAAAAATATTACCCATTCCAAAATCAAGAAAATCAAGAAATAAAGGACTATAATCATTTTACCGAAGTTGTTGTTTACCTTCCGAAAATAGCAGTTGACTATATTGAAATCAAAGAATTATTAGAAAAATATGCTGTGTTGAATACGCATATAGATTTTAAATTTAAATTACCCTTTCGAAAAGAACCAGGATTTTATCCGGCTACACAAAAACTAAAGAGTGAGTGGAGGAACAAAGAAAGCATCTATTCTTATACGTTTATCAGAGATTGAAGGATATTTTCAAGGTATCGACAAAAGTCATGATAATTTAAATGTCTATAATGAGTTTATCTACAAAAATTTTAGAGAAGGTACAACATTACCTAAAGATGAAGTTTTAGAAAAATTAACTTTTGGAGATTTAAGATATGATGATTCTAAAGTAGAATATATTGTTCAAAAAATGAAGGATGTAATGAAACCTATCAAAAATCAATCCTCATCATTACCAAAATTAGATCTTCCATTTGATGTAAAAATAAGAGAACAAGCACTGAAACAACGTTTAGAAGATGTATACTTTATAGAAGATTTTATATATAAAAGATTTGAGAAATATCATGAAAATCCTGATAATGGTGTCCAATTTCCCTACAAATTAGAGGTTATTATTGCAAAATCACCTATTCTTAATAAAAAGAGATTGACATTAATCGAATCATTAAATTTTTCTCCCTCTCTACATACTGATTCCTTATTTACAGCAAATGATTTCATATTTAGTCTGAAAAAATTCAATGTAAAAAATCTATCAACAATTTTGGAAACTTGTGGTTATTCTATTTATAATGAAAAAGAACACAAAAAACCATATAACCTTATAATTGTCAATTTAATATCTCCTAGAATAGATTATAACAGTCATAATAAATCAAATATAAATTTAGAACCATTTGCAGAAACTTTTGCTAATGAACTTTACAGATTTTGTAAATCATCTATTAATAATAACAAAAATAGAAACAAAAACGGTTATAATAGTAATATTGCTCAATTAAAAATTTTGTTAAGAGAACGATTAAAGGCTGTATTAATCAACCCAGAATTAAAAAAGACAGATAGATGGACTCAAAGCACTGTATACTATATTTTAAGAAAAAGACTCATTGAAAAAGGAATACCTGTAGGTGGTAGAGAATACATTACCTGTGAAATCAAGGAAGTATGTGAGGAATTAGGAAAAAAAGAGTTTAAAAGAGAGAAAGGATTCAAACGACATGAATTAGGAATTATAGCAGCAGAAAGAGCACAATTGTACTTTGAAGGGCAAGTCTTTGGTATTGGTTTTGATCGATTAGAAGAGTTAATGAAAAAAGGTACCGATCTCTTAGTTATAGAGAAGGAAGGTATAGCCGATGTATTAGCGGACTTTGCAGATCAAAGAGGTATCGCTATTTTAAACTCTCGTGGCTTTCCTACTGAATATGCTACTGAATTATCAGAACTTGCAGAACAAAATGGTTGTAATATAGCCATATTGACAGACCTAGATTCTTCTGGATTGCTTATTTCCTCAAATCTACCCAATGCTCATAGAATAGGTATAGATTTTAAGACACTTGAAAGATTTGGATTGAATGCTAGAGATGTTCAAGAAAAGGCAAAACATAAAGGAAAAGGTAATGATAGCCATTTACCAACACTAAAAAAATTACCTAATTCAAAAATACCATTACCATATGATAGGTATGAATGGCAAGAATTAATCGATTTTCTAGATACTGGTATGCGTATAGAAATTGACAGTGTTCGTGCTCAAATTAACAATAATGAAGAATTTTGGAATTATATACTTGAAGAACTTGATATCGTATTCCCCAAAGCGAGATTATAACAGATCTATAAAAATTCCTGATTGTGTTTTGCCTACAATATTCGAGCAACTTAAAAAAAATGTAACTAGCATAGTTAGCGAAATTCAAGCACCAGATCGAACTAAGAAAATAGAAGAACTCAAAGAACATAGAAGGATTCTTAGATGTAAAATCCAAATCGGAAGAAATTGAAGAAGAATTAAGATCTATTGTTGAAACTGACGAAGTCAAAAATAAAATATCTGAAGAATTCAAAAAGTTATTTGTTAACTAATTTTCATTATTTTCGAATATTTTCTTTATATCATCTTGATTATTAAGCTAATGCAGTCAAGATTCCTCCGTATTGGCAATTTCTTATCATTTAAGTAAAAAATAATAATAGATACTAAAGATCAATCATTGTAAATAATTTCACAATTTTTATTTTCTCTAATGTTATTATTATTATCTTCCAAATCCTCTGATCCTCTGCTATTATTATTATAAACTATTTTTGGAAGTTCTTTGAATTTGGATCTTGAAAGGTAATTGTGTTTTTATATGATTTTCTAATATATGTTTGATTGTTTTATAGCAGCAGAAATACTTGCTGATTCAAGTTTCAAAATATTTATGGCTATTGATTCTGCTGTAGATGCTAAATTAGGACAATTCACTTGTTTTTGTATAGGGATCCTTGAATTCTTTCAGCTAAGTACTGATATAAATTGAGACATACGATCTTTAAGTGTTTGGACTTCTAACCATATAGCACTATCCATTCTTTCTTTCTGTATTTCTTCTAAATGTAATGATATCTTTTTCTTGTATTTGTAATAGTTTCTCTCTGATAACAATACAGTACGCATAATATCCTTGTCCTTTTCTCCTTTGACAAGTCTATATTGTATCTCATGCATTCGCCATTTTATACGTGACCTATTTGCTCTTTTTAGTTCTTTTTGAATATTTGATGATATATGACAAAACCTGAACTATATTGAACTAAAATAACCTAAAAATATTTTGCTATTATAAATAACATTAAGTGTTATGTCAATAATTGTTTTATGATTTTGTATTATATTATTAGTATTCTATAATAATATTTACAATAATCTTTACTGTTATAATATATTTAAAAAAGATTAATAAAAATCTTGGGAATTTTAATATTTACAATATTAATATTGTTATATTAAAATAGAGATGTTAATTTTAATTTAATTATGTTATTTTATTATTAGTTTGTATTATAGCGGTTTAAAATATTATAATAACTACAATCATATCTATCAGAATGGTGAATTTTTGTCTAATTTTTCATTTATTGCATCTATAATTGACTTTCTTGGATATTCTTGTCTTTCTATACGTATTCTTGTATCCTTACGTTCTCTTTGCTTTGTATATACACGTAAAAGAACATTTCTTCCATCTTTGAATGTTATTGAAAATTTCTCTCCTGTACATTGAAGCCTACTATCAGCACCAAAATGCCACATAGTAACAATCCATGTATTATAGTGTGGAATGTTTATTGTAGCAACAGCAGTAATAGTATTTTCAGAATTTGAAGAATCATTATTTTTATTATCATCATCTTTTTCTTGTATATTTTTTATCATATTTGATATTCTCTCTTCAGTTCTAGTAAGCATCTCTGTAAATTTAGAAATACCATCAAAGTTTATAGGAATTGGTCTTAGTGTACAAGCAACAATTATTGAGACTGTATCTGTCTTGTGTACTGTTACTCTGATTAATATGCCATTTAATTTCCATGTAGAGAAAAGAATGTCTTTGTTATATTTGTTCATTGAGAGTTCCAGGATTAGGATAGTTATTATTATTAAATGGTTGTAAAGCATTGACCAAATTCCTTTTGCCTTAAAAATGAGACGTATATCATGAATAGAATTATGCTCTAATGGTAGACTCAATGATTGATTCGTATAGATAGCCATTACCACTTTTATGATTGTGATTAGTGATTGAAGTGCTGCTGCTACTCCATCCCACTGCTGTTGTAACTATTAGTAACCCCTGTATGGTCATGTGTAATTGCAGATTTGCCAAATTTATGTCCTTTTAACGTATAAAATGCAATATGTGAGTTATAGACTAGTTCTACTGTTCCACTTTTTATTTAGTTTTGATATCTTATTGCGAAAAGTGCCATGTTCCATCTTGTATTCTTTGCCGTTTACTTCAAATCTAAAGAAATCTTTGAATGAAAATGGACGTCTTTCTACGAATACTATGTATGTCATATGTTCAAGCATGGCATCATCTAATTCAGTCAAGGCAGTTATGTTATATTGTTGGCTATTGACATAGACAAGATGATAGGTACTACTACTGTTACCTGTCACTGTCATCAAAAGTTCAATTGTAGTGGGAAAGATAATCCCTTTTTTTTCTCTATATGCTAATCCTGAAACTATCGCTAAATCTTTATCAAATAAACCTAATTCTATCCATTTAAAAATATCTCTTTTGAAACAATTTATTTTGACATTGTTTCCAGTCTGCTAACGGCTTCTTGTTTATCGTATCTGCTGAAATAGCATTTACTCCTATTTTGCAATACTGCCATTTCGAACTATTAATAAAATCACTTATATTACTATTATTGCTATTCATAATTACCACAAATTTCTTTTTTTTTGATTTTGTTTCTTAGAATTCTGCTTTTTCTATAATCAATTGATGATTTGAAATTCTACATTTTACATAGTCACCTTTTGAAATATTTAGAAAAGAAACAAAATCTTTTGGCAATACGATAGTAAATGTTGAATTGCCATGAATTGCTTGAACTTTTCTTATTTCAGTTTGATTTATTTGGTTTTGATTATATTGTGTGTCCATACAATCATGATTATCATGTAGATACTAGAGAACTAAACAATGTTATTAATATCAATATAACAAATTAATATGGAGAATGAGAGAGGAGAAGTCCAATCAATTTATCGACTTCTTTTTAAACGTTCAATTTCTAATACTAACTCTTCAAGTTTGTCTGCTAAGGCTGCAATAGCATCAGATTTATTTTGATCATTATGATTTAATACTTCTATTTCATTCTCTTTTTCAAATAATTTTCCTTCTACAAGTTTAATGTCATTTTGATTTTGTATTTGTATATTGTCATATTGTTTTTGTAGTTGATTTTCATTGCTTACCATCAAATAATCTGATGCTTTCAAATATTCTGTTAATAAATCGTCTTGTGTTATTTTATAATAAGAATCAGAAATTCCTATTGAATGACCCATCAATATTTCTATGTTGATGCTTTTCATTCCAGAGATTTCACATCTTGTTTTGAACCACTTTCTAAATCCATGGTCTGTCTGAAATTCATATCTATTTCTTTTTAAATTAGATTTTTTTCTAATACCTTGAGTCCACAGAGCATCTTCCATCAATCGCTTAATTCCAGAAGATTTGAGTTTTTCTGGATTTTTTATAGTTCCATGATGATAATAGCCTTTTTTTGTATCCCATAATTGTCTCATTACCCAACTATTTTCGTGGATTTCTTCACCACTATCTTGTCTATACTGCATCCACTTTTGGAGTTCCAGATATGCTTCTGTAGTTATGAAAGAGAAATATTCTTCATCGTCACCAGCATAAACAATAATTTTTGCTGCTACTATTTTGCCTTGACGTTCTATTGGTTGAATGTCTTTCCAACGTAGATAATCCCATGCTCCGAATCTGATTCCTGAAGATGCCATTGTATATACAATTCCTTTGATTCGTCTATCCGGATATCCACAAAGTTGTTGTATCTCTTCTATAGTTGGCGCTCTATCATCAGCATATTTTCTTGATTTTGGAAGTCCTCTAGTTATTTTTTTCCAGTGGATAGGAATCTCAGACATTTCACAAAATAACTTTATTGTTTTTACAAAATTACGAAGAGTTCCTCCTGTAATTTCTGCCTTTTCTACTCTTTCCTTTTGATATTGTAGAAATTTAATAATATTATTGAATGCCCATTTTGATCTTCCAATCCTTTTGTCGCAAAAAGATTACATTGTTCTTCTAAATTTCCATTTGGAAGTAAATTTATATGATTAAAGAATACTTTCATTCGCCTTAAATAACAATCTTTAGTTACGGGAGATTCTGAATGCATATAAAAATAAAGAATATGCAGTAGATTCTTCAATATTTTGATTTATTTGTTGTATTTCTATTTCGATTCACCTAGGGACTTTACTAGCAGCAGAGCAAAATTACGAAAGAAATATGCTAAATTGTCAATTGGTGCAGATGTATTACAACAAATTGTCTGTTCTATAAAGATAAGACGAGCTCGAACAAGACATGACAATATAGATTTTAAACCAATTGTAACAAGAATATCAAAAATAAAACCATTATTGGTAGTTGTTGCAAATAAAGGATATGATAGTGAAGATAATCATTTAATGGTAGGAGAGAAACTAAATGGATTCACTATTATATCACCACGAGAAGCTCATCAAATTTATGATTTCTGTCTTGCCATCACCGTTTGCATCACCTGTTATCATTGTACCCATAATAGTGTGGACTTATGTTGCTCGAGTAGAAGATTTCTTTATAACCTTGACTCGCGTCGTCCCAACCATATACAATCATCCCAGGTATGTTGTTGTTATCCCATGGTTGTATAATTTCTGTCTTGCCATCACCGTTTACATCACCTGTTAGCCATTTGAACGCACCAGAGCCTTGACCCATGTTGGCAGAGCCGAATTTTTTTGTATAACTTTGACTCGCGTCGTCCCAACCATATACAATCATCCCCAGTATACCGTTGTTATCCCATGGTTGTATAATTTCTGTCTTGCCATCACCGTTTACATCACCTGTTAGCCATGCGCGAGCACCAGAGCCTTCACCCATGTTGGCAGAGCCGAATTTTTTTGTATAACTTTGACTCGCGTCGTCCCAACCAATACAATCATCCCCAGTATACCGTTGTTATCCCATGGTTGTATAATTTCTGTCTTGCCATCACCGTTTACATCACCTGTTAGCCATTTGATCGCACCAGAGCCTTGAGCCCATGTTGGCAGAGCCGAATTTTTTTGTATAACTTTGACTCGCGTCGTCCCAACCATATACAATCATCCCCAGTATACCGTTGTTATCCCATGGTTGTATAATTTCTGTCTTGCCATCACCGTTTACATCACCTGTTAGCCATGCGCGAGCACCAGAGCCTTCACCCATGTTGGCAGAGCCGAAGATTGTTGTATATCCTCTTCCTCCTCTAGACTCGTAGACAATCATCCCCAGTATACCGTTGTTATCCCATGGTTGTATAATTTCTGTCTTGCCATCACCGTTTACATCACCTGTTAGCCATGCGCGAGCACCAGAGCCTTGACTCATGTTGCTCGAGTAGAAGATTTCTTTATAACCTTGACTCGCGTCGTCCCAACCATATACAATCATCCCCAGTATACCGTTGTTATCCCATGGTTGTATAATTTCTGTATTGCCATCACCAGTTAAATCACCTGTTAGCGATGCGCGAGCACCATAGACTGATCCCATGTTGGTCGAGTAGAAGATTTCTTTATAACCTTGACTCGTGTCCCAACCGTATACACTCATGAGAACATAATAAACCATGGATGATGAAAATTTCAAGTCTCTCATTGGGTCTGAAAGCCAGGCAAAAAAATATTCTAAAACCTCTTGGTCCATTGGTCCATTAGCAGTTATCCATTGGGACGAAGGATAGAATAAATGACCTAAGTCAGGATACGTTATCAAAGTATAATCGGGATGTCGTACTTCTGTTAATCTTTGTTGCAAAAGTAACGCTTGTTCAAGTGGGGTTTGGCTATCATTTTTTCCTTCAAGTATAAGGATACCAGTACTTGAAGAAACGTTCCCTATCATGCCTACGACACTCTCCAGGGCAGAAAACGATTTTCCATAACTAGGGCAACCATAGAAGTTTATGCATTTGGCTGACAGCTGTGAGGGAGTTCGAGATGTGTCATTTTCATATAACCTTACAAGTGCAGGCTTTAGCTCATCTTCAATACTAATTAAATCATCATCAGTAGTGTTGTTTTGTTCAGGTAATGTATCGTTACGATTATCAGTAACATTGGTCTTGGTAAGAAGAAGCTGAGTCAGGTTCCCACCAACCAGCTTCTGTAAGATAGGATCTCCTGATGCTTCCTCCACTGATAACTGTCCAGTATGACCTTTATCTAATACTGTTTCAGCATAAAGAACAGGATATGCAACTTCCTGGAAATATATAATATCAGTCCATTTTTCAGCTACTGGACCCATTAGGACTATATTCGTGACTTTATCTGGGTTATCGACCAGCATTCTAGGTGGTATGTTAGTACCTTCGCTATGTCCAATCAATGTTGCCTTTTTAGTGCCATTAACTTCAGGCTGCTGCA
>CAWIYT010000158.1:0-12800 GCA_963840085.1 uncultured Nitrososphaerales archaeon | reverse complement strand
TGATTTTGAAGAACGTCTTTTGATAACCATGCTGTCAACTGTTTCAATTGCAACAGTGACATCATAGGAGTATTTGCAGATGTTATAACAATAGCAGATAGTGGAATACCTTTTTTATCTGTTGTAAGAATATGTCTTTTGGTACCTAATTTACTTCTATCTATAGTAGGATTATGTCCAGTCATCGCCCCCCCCCCAAAGGCGATTTTACTGATATACTATCAAGTGATTGCTACCAGTTCCATTTGATTCCCTTTTTGTTATCGTATATTTTTAGTAATCTAGCCCATAATTTGCTAAATACACTAGACTGTACCCATTGTTGAAATCTTCTATGGTATGTTGAACCAGAACCATGCTCTTTGGGTAACATTTTCCACCGACATCCAGTTCTCAAGACAAACATGATACCATCAAGTACTTTTCTATAAGGAATAATTGGACGACCTATGGGGTTCTCTGGTTTTTCATCAGGTAAAATATTTTTAATTTCATTCCATAGATTGTCTGGAATACGTATAATTGTTCTAATAACATGTTGCTGCTGTTTCTGCTTCCTTTTTTGTTCAATTGTAGTATAAATAAAGATGATAAAAAGGAGGAGCTATATTTCTATCTATTTTTAGGATAGACTCAGTCTCATTGAATAGAATTAGTTTTTATATCAATTTATCTCTTAAGAAAAAGAATACAATATATTTTTAATTCATTGAAAAATTCCAAATTAGAAAAGTAAATAATATAATAAAAAAATTACAAAATTAAGTTTGTTCCAGATTATAATGAGCGAATTAAATGCCTTGAGTTAAATAGTAGAAATATTTTATCATCATAAATATAATTTTTAACATTAATTTTAGTCATAATACTTGAATTACTTGTTACACTAAATTTTCAATGTGAATTTGTAGGTTATAACTGATGATATGTTATTAAATTAGAAGAAATTAAAATAGAATAAAATATTGATATTAACATCATCCATAATTTATCTTTGTCTTCTTTGTTTTGTTGTTGTTGATGTTGATTGGATAAAAGTGAATGAACTTTACTTCGTAGTTCGTTTAACCAAATTGGTTTGTATATAACAATCTTTTCTATATCTGGATTGTTTTTCTTCAGATTCTCTATATATTCTTTATTTGCAGCAGTAATAAATCTAAATAATAAAGTAGGATCTATATTTTTGAATTTTTGAGATAATACTATACCATAAATAGAGCATTTAAATTTAAACATTAACATTCATATTTTTACTTTAAAATACAAAACAAAATAAACTAATAGATTAAATGTCATATTGTAATTTAAACAATCATTTGTAAAAGTAAGTGATAATAAGATTGATATAACATTAACCATTATTACCTTTTAGAAAAACATTAAATTTTATATAGTTTAATTGTCAATGTATAAATAGTGCGAAATATAGTAACGTATTTAAAGTATGAATCTGTAAGATAATTTTCAATGGTTATGATGTGAAGTTAAATATAAGTCAGTAATTTAATATTGATGAATTTGAAGTTCCTCATAGATTTGATTATTGAATATTTTGCATTTTATATATAAATGGTTATGTCGATTTTTTCTATTTTTTTTTTGACAAAACTTTGACCATTAATTTCCGAATATGATGATTTTATCTCTGAAATATCATCAGTTCCAGTTAATCTCAAATAAGATTCTAATTCTTTTCTTGATATTTTTGCTTTTTTCATTGCCTCATCTATGATCTTACCGTCCTTTACTAATAATATTGGATCTGGTTCTATAGCTTTGCTAAATTTATCATATCTTGTAGTTAAATAATCATATATTTTGAATATTGCTATTGCTATAATAACTACTGTAAATCCTTGAGGTATAGAAGTTTGAGATGGATTTAACATTGATTGGCCTACTGCTTCCCCTAATCCCAGTATTATTATTAGTTCAATAGTGCTCAATTGACCCATTCCTTTATTTCCAAGCCATCTTATTACAAATATAATTAAAAATGCAACAATTGCTGTACTGAAGGTAACTGCAACTAGAGTGTTAGAGTCTATGTTTAATGCATTTTCTATAATTTTAGATAGTGATTCTATTGGCATATAGCTCAACTATTTACCTTAGTTATAATGTTATAGTATGTTAGTTACTATACAACAATTAATAGAAAATCAAGAGTCTACAATAATTGAATGTTCCACTTTCATACAACTTCCTGGTGGACAAGTTTTTGTGGCATTTAGATGTCACTCCTTCCTTTTTTACTATTACAAAATAGATGTATATGAACCCTGATGTAATACTGGCTCGAATGGCTTCGAGTATGACATGTAATTGGGATATGTAAACTGGTATTTATCTATTTGGTAACTTATTGAAATATTGATTAAATATATTTCTGATAAAATACTAAAAAAATGAACTAAGGCAATAAGGATAAAAATATTATCAATAATTAGAATTAAATCCAGTTATCCTTTGATTCCGGTTAAAAATAAAAGTATAACAGATATTGTCATGATTACAAAGGTTATCCATCCTACAAAATTTGAAAACAATCCATTAGTTCTATCTTTAAGTATGTTGTTATCATTACTAATTTTTATGATAATAAAAATCATTGGAACTGCTATAATACCATTGATAACTGAAGCATATATTAGTGCCTGAATAATGTTAGTGTCAAATATGGCAATTCCAAGTCCAATAATTGTAGAGAAAATTATTATTATATAGAAAGATTTTGCTTGACCAAACTTTTTGCCTAATCCTTCTTTCCATCCAAATGTATCAGATAATGCATAAGATGAAGATGCCGAAAGAACAGGTATCGAAAGTAGCCCAGTACCAATGATATCAATTGCAAAAATTATTTTAGATATTTCACCTGAATATGGAAAGGTATTAACTAAAGGTTGAAGAGCTTGTGCAGCTTGATCAGCTGTTTGTATGTTTGTTAACCCATTAATATGAAGACTTCCTGCTGTTGTTATAATTATGGTCCAGGTTATAAATTGAGAAAAGAACATACCTACGGCAACATCTTGTCTCATAATTCTAATTTCTTTTTTCGAAATATTGGGGTTTCCTTTCCCTATTTCTCTATCTTATTTTTTGCAACATCTTCTTCAACTTCTTCAGACGTTTGCCAGAAAAAAAGGTATGGTGATATTGTAGTACCAAACATAGCAACAAAGAGCATGATGAAATCTGATGAAAATTCAATGTGAGGAATTACTGTGGCTGCAATTATCTGGCTAAAGTTTCCTCCAACAATGACAGCAGTTATAACGTACGCAAAAAGTGATAAGGTAAGGTATTTTAGAAATCTTACATACTTTATATACGGTATAAAAATCGCAGCCCCTAGTATAAGAATTGTAAAAATTATGGTAGCAATATAACTTGGCAATTGAGGAAAAACCAGCTTAATTGATACTGCCATAGCGCCAATGTCAACGCCAATATTTATTATATTGGCAATTATCAGAAGACCTGAAAGTGGAAGAACAACAATTTTGGAATATTTATTCTTTATAACTGTCGCTAAACCCTTTCCGGTGACAAGCCCTATTCTAGCGCAAATTTCTTGTACTGCTATTTTAATAGGTAATAGGAATAATGCCATCCAAAGCATTCCTAAACCTAATTTGGCACCTATTTGAAAAAATGTTATAATACTTGACGGATCATCATCAGCTGCTCCTGTAATCAATCCTGGACCTAAAAATTTTAATGCATTGACAATTGACGAGAAAGATAATTCCTTAACTTTCATGGCTTGGGTTTCTGTCCATTCTTCAACTACTTTATTCTCTTGACTTTATATTTCTTATATAATATAATATAAAATCTCTAAGAGAGTAACTTGTGGCTTCAAATTCTCATTATGACATGGGTTCAGGAACATAATAAGTCAAAGTATTACTTTCTACTTTAGGCCTTCTCTAATTTCGCCACTGAAATTAGATAGTACATTAGCTCCTCCTAATGCTGTTTTCTTAGCTGCTTCTCCTAGCTGACTGAGAATATTTTTTGCCTCATTAGGGCTTATTATGCCAGTAGAATTATTTGCAACTTCTGATGCCATATTTTTTATTTTTTCTGCAGTCGTTTTTATTAAATCTGTTATACTATTTGTTGTTATTGTTTCTTTTTCATAACTAGGAAGTAAAGTTATTATAGAAAAAACAATACCACTGCAACAACTATTATTGATTTAAATACTGATTTCATTATATTCATTGTATAATTAGATCTCTTGCATAATTAGAAAGCTTAAAGCTATATTTCTCATTTACCATATATTTGACATCCATAATTTGCTAAATTTTGATAGATTATCTAAAAAGCCGTTATTGTTTAGATCCTTCACAGGATTAGAATTATCTCAATTTGATTCCATTTGTCAGGAAGTAGAATTAAAATATCCAGAATATGAGATAAAACGCTTATCTAAAGGAAAGGAGAGAAGAACAAGATCAATAGGTGCAGGAAGACATTTCAAACATTCAGTAAGAGACAGACTTCTCATGCTTTTGGTATACTATAAACTGTACATAACACATACACTTTCTGGTTTTCTATTCGATCTAGATCAAAGCAATGTACATAGAGATATACGATATATGGAACCTGTAGTAAAAAGTTGTATTCCATTACCTCAAAAGTTATACAATATTACAAGAAGATTGAGAACTGTAGAGGAAGTAGAGATATACTTTCCAGGATTTCAAGCATTTATAGATTCAACAGAACAGGAGATACAAAGACCTAAAAATAAGAAGAGGAAGAAAGAGTACTATTCTGGTAAGAAGAAAAAACATACTGTAAAGATACAATATATGGTCAATAAAGAAGGAACAATATTGCATAAATCAAATCAACACAAGAAAGGACGAAAGCATGACTATTCTGTCTACAAAGATGAACATCCAATAACACCACCACAGGTTAAAAATTATTTTGATCTTGGGTATAAAGGAATAGAAAATGATTTTCCTGACCTTAAAGTAGTATTACCAGTAAAAAAGAAACGTAATATAGAACTCACCAAAATAGAAAAGAGATACAACAAAAGACATAGTAGACAGAGAGTAATTGTAGAACATACTATCTGCAAGATAAAAAAATTTGGTATAATGGGAAACAAGTACAGAAACAGACTAAAGAGATATGATATAATGTCTGATATAGTTTCTGGTTTGGTTAATTATAGAATAATACACAGTAAAAGAAGATGATCATAATTTATTGCAATGAAAATATAGTGTAGATTTTATCTAATTACGCAAAAGATCTTATATTCTATTTTTATCATTATTGGTTTTTGTTCTATTCCTGATCCTAATATGACATTTGGAATCGGCTAATGCAATTAATTAGAGTCTGTCCATCTATGGACTTCACTGCAAATGCCATTTGTGGTTGAAAATCTATCATTATAAAAGTACAGTTGTCAGGAGTCAATAAGCTATGAATTTTATTATTGACTAAAGTTTCACTTGCCATTAAATAATATTATCCAACATAAATAAAAGGTTTTAGTAACTTTTGGTAACATAATAGTCATTATATTCATATATTCATATATTCATATAATCATGAAGTAATTGATTGAAATGATTATTGTTATAAAATAAATGTTAAATTAATATTGTATTGTATTATTATTATCAATGTCTGAAAAAGAATCAAAGATCTGTAAAGCTAGTGGAATAGGTGAAGTAATGGGTAAAAAATGGTCTTTATCAATATTAAAAACTCTTACCATAAATTCCCTCTTCATTTTAATGAATTAAAAAAAATATTATCAGGGATAAGTAATAAAGTTTTATCAGAAAGATTACAACAGTTAGAAAGAGAGAAAATAGTGATAAAAACAACACCGAATGATGAATCTGATGATATATTATATAGTCTTACTCCATTAGCATTACAATTTCATAAAACAGTGCAAGATATAGATTATCGAATTGATAAGTGAATAGAATATAAAAGCAAAGAGCAAGAAAAAAAGTAATCTAGACAAATCGGTGATTTTTTGTGAGTGGTAAAAATGATTTGATAACAAAAATAGCAAATACAGATGTTCCAATACATGATTTAATTGCAAGACGATGGAGTGCAAGAGCATTTTCAACTAAAAAAGTAGAAAAATCAAAATTACTTTCTATTCTCGAAGCCGCTAGATGGGCACCATCATCACGTAATGAACAACCATGGCGTTACATAGTTTTTACTGATGATAATCCAGAGAAGACTTGATAAAGCAAGATCAGTCTTATTGGAAATAAATAATTATGCTAAACGAGCTCCAATTTTAATTTGTGAAATAACAAAGAAAACTTATTCTGATAATGGAATTTATAATAGACTTTACTTTCACGATTTAGGTGCAGCCAATGAAAATATGTTTCTTGAATCATTCAATCAAGGATTAATTATGCATGAAATGGGAGGATTTGATAGAGATAAAGCTAGAAAAGTTTTCAATATTCCCGATGAATATGAAATTGGTATAATGATAGTAATAGGATATCAAGATTCTCACGAAATATTACCTGAAAGGTATAGAGAAAAAGCTAATTCTCCGAGAGAAAGAAAACCATTATCAGAAATTGCTTTTCTTGAAGAATTAGGTAATGAAATAAGATAATAACACCCACCCAGGAATCAATCAATCAATCTTGGTTTAATTTATATTCTTAATATTAGAAAAGTAAAAATAATAACTAAAAACAGATCCCAATTACATGTCATACTCTAGGCCCTTAGAATCCAAATTTTATTGTTAATGGATAATTGAAAAATTTTAGTTATATAAATAATGAATCCTTCTCATAGACAGGACCAAGCAGATATCATCCCCTATTTATGTATTCTAGAATTATTTGATTCTAAATTGATAAAAAAATAGCAAATTATTTGTTATAAATAGAGAATGAATATCCACAATAGAGACATATAATTTATTATAGTCTTTATTTTATTATAATTATAATGTCACGTATTAATACCCCACTAAGAGAAGTCATTGATGCTTCAGCCGTAAAGAATAAATGGATCTTTCTAGTTGCAAATTATCCAAAAATATTGATAATTTACCTGCGAATTTGTTCGAGGTAGAACATAGAACACGTGACATCTTGTTTAGCGATAAGACAATGCATAATATAAAAATGTCAAAAGCTTTTACAGTCTATTTGAAGCTAATAGATGATCTTTATAATATGCTTGCAAATAATTTTAAATCACAAAACGGTCCTGTTAATTTAAGGATAATTGACCTCTTTCCAGAAGAAATGGAATCTTATTTGTTGTAACAGTAGTATTATATGCATATACGAATATCTTGATCCAATTGTATACATATTGTAGATCACAATTTCTCTTTTTGTTATTATTACATGGATAGTAATCATCAAAGTTCTCAGTTCTATCCTTGAAATACTGCATCATCCTTTCAATTAGACTTTTTTCTAATGGATTGAATGTAGTCAATGTTTTAAATGAAATATAAAAACAATAATACATGAGACTATTTGAGGATACCATGTTCCACAACATCAGATGTAAAAACTGTATGTTCATACCATATTATATATATCAAAGAGCGAATTGAAATTTTCTGCTACAAACATGTTTCTTTCTTCAGAAATGCATGGATGTCCTATAAGTACAGTATTTGTCAATTGGTTCAATACAAATCCATAACCAAATAAAGTACGATGATCTCCTATCTGAAACAATAGTTTCATCTAATTATAAAAGCCGATACATCTTTTCCTTTTGTAAATCGGATATTCTACAAATCTTTGAATCCAATTCCTATACAGATACGTAACTCCTATTTTCTATCAATTTAACATGGTATTAATGCTTTAGAAGCTCTTATTTCTTAAACTCAACCCAAGAAAGTACAAATACAAAGAATACATTACTATAAAAGCTGCGATGTTCTATTTCTTTCAAATAATCTAGTTTCCATTAGATTAGAAATAGTAGACATTCACAGCTAAATCTATTCCTTAACTTAACACAGCCCACAAAACAAAGAAGATATAAAGAAATTTGAAAGAATTCGTAAAAGATATAAAAGAATATCAGAAAACTGTAGTGCAGAAATTAAGGAAACATATTATATAACGAGAGAAGAAAAAGAGTCTAATCTTTATGAAAATACTGATTTTTCAGTAGATGTCATAAAGAATTCGATAAAAGATGGAGAACTACAAACAAATCAATTAATGAAATGTCTAAAGAATAATTACAAAAGTATGATGTTGTTATCAAGTTATTTATATTTATTAATTCTATATATTATTAGACATAGCTGAATATACTATATTTTTATTATTAATAATAATATTGTAATTTTGTCTAAAATCTATATAACTATATGAAGTAGATAATCTTATATATTTTGTATTCTTTTTATATTCAATTGAACTCAAAAATAATTTTATTAATAGGTAAAATTAGAATATGAAATCTGCAAAAATTATTGAAATTAATCAACCTCTTCAAATACAAGAAAGCAAAACTCCAAAACCTAAAGGTTCTCAAGTGTTGGTAAAAGTCCAATCATCGGGAGTTTGCCACAGCGATATTCACTTATGGGAGGGAGGATATGAAGGTCCTCAAGGACAGTTCTTGAAAACTACTGATAGAGGGGTAAAATACCCTTTAACCCCTGGACATGAAATTTCTGGGATAATAGATAGTTTAGGTGAACAGACAGAAGGTTTTGCAAAGAATGAAAAAGTTCTTGTATATCCATGGATAGGGGATGGACTATGTCCTGCATGCAGAACAGGAGAAGAAAATCTTTGTGATAAACCAAGATCCTTAGGAGTTTATAGTGATGGAGGATATGCTGATTATGTTTTAGTACCTAATTACAAATACTTAGTTAAACTTGGAGATGAAATTGATACTGATACAAGTGCTCCTTTATCATGTTCTGCACTTACAGCATATGGTGCTGTAAAGAATGGCAATCTGACACCTAATGATAATGTAGTAATTGTTGGGACCGGAGGATTGGGATTGATGGCCATACAATTAGCAAAGACAATAACAGGTTCAAGAATAATTGCTTTGGATAGAGATGAAAATAAGCTTAAAGCAGCAAAGGAAAATGGTGCTGATGATATTATCAATTCAAAAAAGGAAGATGTGGTGAAAGCAATCATGGAATTGACTGAGAGAATGGGGGCTGATGCAGTAATTGATTTTGTTAATTCTTCCTCAACAGTAGAAGTTGATATGAATCTCCTTAGAAGGAGAGCAAAGTTGGTACTAGTTGGACTCTTTGGAGGCGAACTCAAATTGAATTTGATTGCAATGCCGACTAGATCGTATAAATTAATTGGATCTTATACTGGAAGTATGAATGATTTAATAGAACTTGTTTCATTAGCAAAGAGAGGTATAATAAAACCAGTTATTTCTAATAGATTCAGACTTGATGAGGCCACAAAAGCATTGAGGATGTTAAAGGATGGTAAAATTCTTGGTAGGGGTGTAATAAATCCTTGACCGATTAAGTAATAAAAAAATAACCATTTTGTATAGAAATAGAAGTTATATGTAATATTAAGAACAAAAAGATTTATTATATTTTTTTGTACCGGTAGGATACGAACTAAATTTGACCTAAAAAGACGATTTGTAATTAATATTATATGTATTTGATTATAAAAATGGATTTATATGATTTTGCAGCTAATCAGTGGGATTTGAAATTTGCTATAAAGTGGGATCGGTTATTTTCAAATTTATCCAAATTCTTAAAATTTCGATTTTCGAATTTACTTGATATTAAATAAATAATATTATTATCAAGTCAAATATTGTTCAATTATTTGCAATAACTTAGTATTGGTTATTGGTTTCTTGACAATTTCCAAATTTAAATCGTTATTTTTTATATCATCATATGCAGTCATTAGGATCATCTTGATTTTTGGATTTATTGCAGATATTTTACTAAATAGCTCGCATCCCTGCATTGGTGACATTCTATAGTCAATAATAATCAAATCAAATCTATCAGGATATTCATGAATATAATCGAGGATAAAAAGAGGATTAGTAAACCCCGTTACATGATAACCATTTTCTTGTAGTAAGTTAAGTATCTCATATATCATCAACATGCATTAGTATTTTTAACATACTCTGATAGAAAGAACTTTAGCTCTGAATGTTTAGATTGATACATGTGCCCAAATCCTATATTCTGAAATTATCTGATACTCAGAAAAAGGAACTGAATAGATTCATGAAGAGTACTCGTGACAAAGAGGAATACAGAAGAGAGCGTCTGCTATAAAGCAAAAGATGGAAGGAGTACCTTACAGAACAATAGCCAAAAACCTTGGTGTCAATTACCGTAATGTGTATGACTGGATTAACAATTACAGAAAATATGGTTTAGATGGTATAAGAAACAAGAGAATGAATGCAGGTAGAAAACCAGTAATATCTACTGACAAAAACAAAGAGATGGTAAAAGATATCGTATTGAACAAATCTCCTAAAACATTTGGCTATCTCAAAAATACATGGAGTATCAGGCTGTTGGCTACTTATCTCTCATCATTACTGGAAATGAATGTCAGTCCAATGCAGACATGGAGAATAATTCATGATTTAGGTATAGTATGCAAAAGACCCAAACTTGAACTGGAAAAAGGTCATGATTATGAAGAAAAGAAGAACAAGATAGACAGATACAAGAAAATATCCTCTGCTCTTTTAAAAAAAGATTCTACTAGGATTTGAAGATGAAACATGGTTACATCTTCAACCATACATAACCAGAACATACATGAAAAGAGGAGAACAGCAAAAGTATACTCCATAAAGGATCTAATGATAAAGTCAATGTATTCATAACCCTTCTCTATTCACTAAATGGAATCAAATTCAATACAAGCAAAACAAGAAACAGTAATGATTTCATAAACCATCTAAACAGCATCAAGAGATATGTACTCAAGAGAAGTATCAAGAGATTCATACTTGTAATAGACAATGCATCATTTCATGTAAGCAAAAAGACAAAACACTATATGGAAAAACAATCATACTGGCTAACTGTACTATTTCTACCAACACGTGCACCATTCCTGAATCCAGTAGAAACAAGAGTAAACAGGAATCTCAAGAAAGATGTATGTGCCAATTACAATTATGGAGCAGAAGATAATCTGTTATGTAATGTAAGAAGATATCTTAGATGTTTTGGTTGTTGGCCTAAAATATGATACTTAACTTACTACTGTAAATAAAGTAATGATATCCTCTTCATCATCCACTACCCCTACTATTTTATATTTTGACTCAAGAGTTCTATTGATCTTGCATATAAAACAGGATATTTAATCATTAGATATACATATACCATCATTTAGCAAACTAAAATAAATGTTAGAAATCAATATTGCATATATTGATTAATTTACTTTCATGATCACCAATTGTTGGTTTTATTTAAAAAAAGAAATTAATAAAAAAAGTTATTGCCCAAATGGAGGATTCAATTTTGCTTATGCTATTACTGTAGAAGAAGAGATTATTCTGTACAAATAATAAGAATCTTCAAAGAAATGATTTACCATCAGTCCAATATCCATATTGTGATAATAGCATCTAATTGTGAAACTGAAAGACTACGATGCTATTGTTGCTCAATGTATTAATGAATTAAAAAATTTACTAAACAAACTAAATTAGACTCTTTTTATTTCTATTTCTATCGTAGAAACGTTTCTTGTTCTACCATCTTCTGATTGAAGAGTCTCTGAACCAATTTTTACATCACCAATAGCGTAGCCTATATTCTCCATCCGTCTCAAAATTATTTGTGAAACGTCCACTGCTCTGTCTATACTTAATCCTCTTGCCTTAATGGTGACTGTTGGCTGATTTGCTAATTGAATTAATGTTGATGTAACATATACCATCAATGGTTTTTTTCCAATAAATATTTCTTTATTATATTCGTGCCATCCTCCTTTACCTTTATCTTTCCCAGAATCTGTAGACAAATTGATATAAAAAATAAAGACAGACGCGTATAAAAGGCTGTATTATTATATATGTTTTAGATTTATAGTAAATGTAATGCCAAGTACCTGCTTGAATACTAAATTTGATATGAAAATAGCACTTTATATTTTTTATAAACTAATTATCCTGTCTGATGATCAGACGCAGTCTAAAAAAAATCAAACAATAATAATAAAAATTATTGATTACTTAATATAGTTATGTCCACAAATGATGATGATAACAAATTCCTTTATACTTTTACTAAAAATATATTGAATTCAGACAAATCTATAAGATGGGTTGGTATAATAGATAAAAATGGTATTATTATAAATGAACATTATAGAGAAGGACTAAAACCATTACTAACTAAAGAAGAGAATCAAGAATCTGCAATCAATACAATAATTAGACATAAAACGAGAAAAAAATATGAAGCAAAAATAGGAAAAATAACCTATACTTTTGGAAGATATGAAAACTTGACTAGGTCTACAATTCCAATCAATGAAAATTATTATTTACTATTAACTATAGATTTTGAGGAAAATAATTTTGATAAAATAGTAATGGAAAAAATCATTCCTTTACTTAAGAAAGAAAAAGAGAAATTCTCATTGTAATTGATTGATATGATTATTATTAATATTAATTAACAGTACTATAGTAAAAAGGCCATAGGCTGATAATGAAAAGTAAATTTAATGAGCAAACCATATGGTGAATGCAGCAGGCTATGGCTG
>CAWIYT010000157.1:0-17679 GCA_963840085.1 uncultured Nitrososphaerales archaeon | reverse complement strand
ACCTAAAAAGAGAATTTTCTTGGTGAGGTTGATTTTAATACTCTCTCCTAATGAATTTAAGAATAAAAACATTTAAGAAAATAACGAAAGTTCTGTTAATTTGATAGATGATAAACAACAGTAATCATCATCTTAAATATGCAAAAATAAATTTTACAAAGTTATATTAGGTCACAAAAATATTAAAAACTAAATAAATTTAATGATATATTTAGAGTTTTTCTTATTTGTTAATTTATTTTTGTAAATAATTATAAATATCTAAATCTCATTCCAATTTTCCTCCTAGTGGAATAAGTAAAGTATACGAAGGTAAGGTATAGCTCCTGTAATATCATTTAATATAATTTCTGATTCTCTTTTTCAATTTGTAGAATATCAACCGGTAAATAACTTAAGATTAAGAATTGTTATACTATATTTACTATTTTCCAAATATTATTGCATATTAAAAAAACAAGATTAATTTTATTGTAATATAAATTAAAATTTGAAATTGGATATATTTTTTAAAAATGATTATAGTTATATAAAACAGATTTTGGTAACTAGATTGAAAAAAAGGGAATTTTATTTTTATACTGTCAACATTTATCAATAAGAATTTCCTTATTGGTCTGTGCTAAAGCATAATTTGGATTTATCTCCAAAGATTTATCATAACATTTTATAGCTTCTTCATATTTACCTAAATTTGAGAGAGCATTACCTCTATTGGTCTGTGCTAAAGCATAATTTGGATTTATCTCCAAAGATTTATCATAACATTTTATAGCTTCTTCATATTTACCTAAATTAGAAAGGATATTGCCTTTCCATGTCCATGCATAAGCATTATTTGGACTATTCTCCAAAAGTTTTTCATAGATTTCTAGAATTACCTCAATATCTAAATTAGAAAAAGCACTAATCTTTCCTAACCATGTATTAGAAGCATCCTTTGAAAAGAGAATCCCACTTTTATTAATTAGTATAAGAATAGGATTATTTGGATTTATCTCCAAAGATTTATCATAACATTTTATAGCTTCTTCATATTTACCTAAATTTGAGAGAGCATTACCTTTGAGAATCAATGCAAAAGCATTACTCAAATCATCATACGATGCATACCTTGATTTTTCATCTATAACTTTATCATAACATTTTATAGCTTCTTCATATTTACCTATGGAGTTAAGAATCTCACCCTTCAGAGCCAATGTATATTTTTTATCCATTGGATTTACCTCCAACGCTTTATTAACACATTCAATAGCCTTATCAAACTTTTCTAAGAGATAAAGAAGGTAACCTTTAGTAATCCATTCATAATCACTAGCTCTAACAACATTATAATCTTTCTTATCTAACTTATCTAATTCAATATATTTCTCATAGCATTCCAATGATTTCTCAACTTTTCCTAAAATAAAATAAGTCCAACCTTTTATACTCCATGCATACTTATTCTCTGGATTTATATCTGTAACTTTTTCAGCAGATTCTATAAACTCAGGAACTTTTCCTAAAATATAGCAAGTCCAAAATTTGCCACCCCATCCATAAATATTCTTAGGATCTAATTCTATAGCTTTATCATAACATTTGCTAGCTACCTCAACTTTACCTAAAATAAAAAGAAACCAACCTTTCCAAGTCCATGCAAGAGCAGCAGCATCCTTTTGTTTTTGTTCTGGAGACTTATTTCTTGTCTCATCTATTGTCTTTCTTATATCTTCTTTAATCTTATTGTTGTTTGTCCTTTCTTCACTTTTCAATATTTGAAGATTTTATTATCTACCAATTAAATATAACTTACTCCTTATACAGTGTTTTAGCTATTGTGTCATATTAACAAATTTAAGAGCATTGTAAAACTGTTCTGTATGTTAATGTTGTAAAGATATTATGATTGAACCTACAGCTTTATTTTTATGGCAATATATTTAGAGCCTATCCCAAAAATAGATAAGAATATAGCTCCTCCTTTTTATCATCTTTATTGCTTTGTTGCCTAACTTATTTGAATAATATTTTTATTCTAATTCAGTTACGTAATCATTTGATAGTTATAGTTTGAAACCAATTATACAACGATGCTTTTTCGTACCATCTCTCTTATCATGTTCTCAAATCTGATAGCAGTAACATATTCACCGAACATCCTCTTTATGCAGGAAAAAACAGTTTCTACAATCCATCTCTTACCATAACATACGCTATCTTTCCATTGTTGTAAATTATTTTTCTTCTGCATCTTTACAGTCTTGTTTCTAAGGTAATGATTGGTCTTTCTACATCTGGAATTCTTTGGCATCCTTTATTGCTGGTTTGATTCCTTTAAATGACAATATCTGAAAATTATTGTTACTGTCATAGGAACCATCCATAATGGCAGTTTCTATCATCTTATTCTCCTTTATTGTAATATTATATCATCTACTAATTTGGGTGGTCTACCTTCCCATCATGTACTTGTTCACTGGTTACTTGTAATGATAATATTCTCTTTCGTTTGATATCTACGGCAACATGTATCTTTAGATAGCCTCTCTTGACATTCCACTTATGTCTAATCCATTCTCCTCTGTTTGTAACTTTAACACCAGTAGAATCAATTGCAATTACAAAATTATCAGCATGTAAACTAGTTTTGTCATCATCGTTTATTTTGATATCCAATCTGTTGATTCTTCTACAGATCCTGCTATAATCTGGAATTGATGGCAATGTATTTGAAGCATGTTCTCTTACTACGCCTTCAGTCTGTCTGTATGGTAAATGAAAATATGCTCTCATGTAACCTAATAATTTTATGAATGAATCTGGATATACGAATTTTCTACCTTTTTTGCCTTCATTCATCTTCTCTAGCTCGACATGCCAGTTATCAATAACGTCAAAATCTAGTAATACCTCGCCTCTTTTTACTAGAGACTCATTGTAATTTCTCCAGTTCACATAATATGTCTAGAATAGGCTAGCTAAATGTGTTAGGAAGAATGAGTTAGGCAACAAGGCAATCTTTATTTATACTACAATTGAACAAAAAAAGGAAACATCAGCAGCATGTTATTAGAACAATCATACGCATTCCAGACAACCTATGGAATGAAATTAAAATTATTTTACCAGATGAAAAGCCAGGCAACACTATAGGCAGACCAATTATTCCTTATAGAAAAGTACTTGATGGAATACTCTATGTCTTGAGAACTTGATGTCAATTGAAAATGTTAGCCAAAGAGTATGGTTCCGGTTCTACATGTCATAGAAGATTTCAACAATGGGTACAGTCTGATGTATTCGATAAATTGTGGACTATATTACTAAAAATATACGATAACAAAAAAGGAATCAAATGGTCATGGCAATCACTTGATAGTATATCAGTATAATCTCCTTTAGGGGAGGCAATGACTGGACATAATCCAACTGATAGAAGCAAATTAGGAACAAAAAGACATATTCTAACAGATAAAGATGGAATTCCTTTATCTACTATTATAACATCTGCAAATACTCATATGATGTTACTGTTGCAACTAATACAGTTGATAATATAGTTATAGAAAGACCACAACCACTGCCAAAAGACAAGAAGAATAATATAAAAAAGAAAAAGCAGAATCTATGTCTTGATAAGGCATATCATTCCCAAGAAGTAGAACAAGAAATTTTCAGAAGAGGGTATATCCCACATATACGACATAGAAGAGAAGAAACTCTACAAGAAACATCCTGCAAGAAGATGGATAGTAGAGAGAACAAATTCGTGGCATAACAGATTCAGGAAGTTATTTATAAGATATGAAAAGAAGGAAAAGAGAACTACCTTAGTCTTGTGAAACTAGCAAATAGCATTATTGTTTACAGGAGAATAATTTTGGGATAGGCTCTTAGTTTGTATGTGCATGGATAACGTATAGGAGAGAAGGTATTTTCGGATAGGCTCTTATACCAAAAATAATATTTTTATTAATTTATAATACGATGTACAAAATACTATTAAAAATAAGAATTTAATATCAATAAAATTTTAATATTATCTTCTTATTGCTATAATATTAGACTTTCGCATTAGTATAGGTATTAATCATAGCAAAACTAAAATTATGAATTAAATAGAATATTTTTATTATGTTTTAGTACTATGTATTTATTTCGATTATAAATGATAAAATTTTATAAAGATATGGATAATCTAATAATTATTTAATTGTAATCATATTACTGTAATAATATACCTTCCTTTTTGACCATATCATATTCTTCATTTCCAAGTAAATCAGCATGACAATTGTTTGAAATTCCAATGTTTTTAAAGTCTTCCTCAGGATTAGGAGGATTAATAGCACTATTAAGTGGTACTATTCCATCATTGCCACCGCTTATATTCAATAAAATAAAAAAATTTGCTTGGAAGAAAAAAAAGAGGGAAGGTGAGCAATTAATAACTCCGGTCACAGGATTCCAATCACCTGCAATAGTATAGTATTTTGTGTTTGAATTCATTTTTACTTCGGTAGCTGCTGCACCAGGTCTTAGATCATGTACAGCAGGAGTACAAATTTCACTTGACTGTGCTATAGGAGAGCCAGAATTTGGTGTTCCAATCATTATTAGATTTGCAACATCTTTATTGGACAGATCATTAGCTAAATACACTCTTGCGTCTAATCCACCTTTACTATAACCAACTATATTTACTTGATTTTGTCCTGTCTTACTTTTGATATTTTGAACTATTTGAGCAAGCTCTTTAGCATGGTCAGCAGAAGAACCACAAGCATCACTTGATTGCTCAAATGAGATTATGCAAAATGGAATTTTGTCTTGGTTAAGCCGCTGTTGCCATTCATCAAAATGAATTGGCAGGAAGCCTCCTTCTCCTTCATTCCAGCCATGTATAAGAAGAACAGGGAGAGCATTCTTAGATTCGAGATTATGACAATTTTCTGTTTGCCCATTTGCTGAAGGAAAAAATGATCCACTAGTTATTAGTATTAATAATAATGCTATTATTGACATTACTGATACTGTAGCAGATAACTTTTTTCTTCTTTTAATTTCAATTGAATTATTCATTGTGACTATAAAAATTATACTAAAATATTTAAGTATTTTTATGATATATAACTAAATCCTGAACAAGGTAATAATTTTTCGGTGCCTCAAAAGTTAGATTTAATTTAATCTCATACTTCCAGAAATGCTTACAAATTCATAAGATAATAAAATTTAATGAAGTATAATTGAATAATTTGGCCAGAGCATTTCGAATTGATCCAAGAAGGCAAGATCTGCTTTAGATGAAACAACAAAAATGTTTCTTCAAAATCCTCCTCTTATGTTGCCTCAGAACTTTTATCTTCTCTTCCAAAGAATCTTATTGTTGATAAATTTCATGAACAAGAAATTATCAAAAAGGATATATTCCACATATACGCACTGAAGAGAAGAACAAATATTTCATAGAAAACATCCAGCAAGAAGATTGGTTATAGAAAGAACAAATTCATGGTATAACAATAGATTCAGGAAGTTATTTACAAGGTATGAAAAAAAGGACGAGAACTAGCTGGGTCTTGTGCAACTAGCAAATAGCATAATTATCTATAGGAGGATAATTTTGGGATAGACTCTAAGTTAACAGAGCATAATTTCCTTCAGCTGAAAGATATTCTACGGAACATTATAGCTATATAAAAAATTTATTTTGTTCTACTCTAATACTACTAATTAGAGATATTCATATAGAATTTAAAAATTAAAAAATAATCTTGACTTAATCAATATTAATTACTGAATTTGAAATGCAAATTCTGATAATATAAATATTTATATACGATGATTGTATGTGTCATCCACATATAGATTATCTTTATTGTGTATAGCAACTACAGATGGGAAAGAACTCCACTTGGTATAACAGATTACAGATGAATGTGTTTATTTATATCATATATTTATTAAAAATTAATGATAAGTACAATACTAGTAAGTATTTTAGCTTTAGTATTTGCTGTTTTGATTTCACCTAATTTTCTCCATAATTCGCAAGGACAGAGAACAGGTGATCTTCCTCTCGATAAATCAATAGAAAGAGAGAGGGAATTTCTCTTCATTTTCCATCTGATTGGAAAGAGTTAGTTACTGAAAATGAAAATCAGATAATTAGAATTTCATCTTCAGATGGATATTCGTTTATTACTATAAATAGGTATGATTCAGGACCTAAAAATGAAGTTTTAACAAAAAGAGTGAACGAATTTGTAAAATATTTACCAGGAATTGAATTTTATAATATAGAAGTTATCTCAAATCCATTTGAATTTAAGACTATTCAATCTCAATATATTATACAAGCTGGCTCTATTGAAGAGGATAATAATTCGAAACTTCTGCATTATGAAAAAGGATATGTTATGAATGATCATCCTTTAATGATTACCCTTTATTATGCGGGCTCTGATGAATCTTATTATAATAACATTCCCATCGCGGATAGTATTATCGAATCGCTAAACATTGATCCTCAAGCATTTGGATAATCATTAATGAAACAGTCATGTTAAAGGTTTAGTATCAATCTTCATTTCATTTTTTTATCTGAATAGTAAATCAAAAATCTAATTACTAATTCTGAATTTTGTTAGCAACTTTTTTTAACAAAATTACCAATATTAATTCCTAGTTCATATCATTATTGCTTCATGAATTCTATTAAAAAAGATAGGATTGGAACCAAAAGTTCAATAGGGCCAGTGGGATGCGAAACAAATTTGACGTAAAAAGAGGATTTGTATCTTCTATAAGATAGTAGAAGTCCTTTTTATTTTAATTATTTAATAATATCAAATTCATCCTTTTTCTAATCAAATTTTTATTTGCAGATTAAAAAGAAGGAAATTTTTATGCTAATCAACAAAGATCTAGCGAGGCTGAGGTTTCTTCATCTGGATTGTCTAAAGAATATATATGCAGAAAATAATCCCTATAGGTATTTGGCTGTTGTATTTGTGTATTCAAATTAAACTCACCTGTTACATTCCCTCCCTGATCTGTTGATTTATTAAATAATATTGTAACAGGTTCGGTAGGAGATCCTATTGTGGAATTATTTTTATTGGCCTCAACTAGTACATTCGTATTTGGAGTAAATCCTGTGCCTATAAATTCTCCAGGTATAATAGTGCTGGCAACAGCGCAAGATGCGCTTACGGATATCATTGGTTTTGAATTTGTAGTCTGATGTACAGCTGCCGATTCTGTATTTGTTTGATTTTTATTTGATTCAGTTGAAGTCGCATAAATGTTATTATCGTTAATTATTGTGCCTAGTACAAATAAACTCGAAAATACAATGACTGATAATTTCAATAAATCTATATATTTGTCCATAAAATCTATTGATTATTTTAATATAAAAATCTATTTGTAATGTTTCTATTATATTGGATAGTTGTTTGTTCTATAGTATATGTAAATGATAGTAAGCTATGACACTTTCGACAAAGATTACTAGTAATATATAACTCTAAGTCAAAGTTTTTTATAGAAAAATAAAGTATCATATATACTCTGATCTTGAAAATAAATAGATATTTGTCAAAGGATCATATTATTATATGTAGTATGATAATCTGTGATTATTATTGGAGGATAAGGATAATATCACCATAAGCAATACAAGTGGAGACATAACTGGTGTTGACGTTTCAGGCTCGGGAAACGTAATTGGCAAAAATATTGTTGTTGGTAATGGTACAATAAACGTAGATTCTGATAGATTATCAAAAATTAAGTCAAGTGAATATGCTGAATCCATAAAGGATTTTTCACAAGTTATTAATAATCAATTAAAAGGATATCAACTTAAAGAAGAACAAGTAAAATCAATTAACCAAGCTGTAGATAATCTAGCAGAAGAAGTTCAAGATATAAAACCAGATCAACAAGAAGTTGACTATGTCAAACAAACTGCAGTTGAATCAAAAACTGCGACTCTAATACAAAAAGTACTTTCTGTATTACCACAGACAGCTGAAGTCGTTGCTACATTTACTCCCTTAGCACCATTTAGCAAACTGCTTGGAAAAGGCATAAAAAATATTGTTGAAGCAATCCAAAAGAGTTTGAACAATTCGAACAAGTAATAATAGTACTTGATGATTTAATAATTAGATTGTCATTTATTATTTTTTATTTTATTCTAACAATAAATAGAAAATGATCATAATTATATAGTGAAAAGAGGATTCTCATTTAGGCTTGACTGTTCTAGATCCTAAGGATCGCATTAATATTAATCATAGTGAAGGAGATGTGATTGGAATTGGAGTTAGTGGAAGTGGGAATATTATTGGAAAAAATCTCAGTATTATTATTAATGAAGCACAAAGCTATGGCTTAAACTTGCTTACTACAAATTATTTTAGAGAACATAAAACAACAGCACAGGATTTAGAAGACTGGATACAGGGGTTTCCTTTTAAATTAGAAGCAATAAAAGAGAAAAGAGAATTAAGAAGAAATATTGTAGATAAGATAAAGGTAAAATTAGAAAGAGAGCATCGACTATTAGTAGTAGGAGAATCAGGTACCTCTAAAAGCACAATACTTATGGAAACTATATGTGAATATTTTGATTGTGACTATAAAATATTATACAACTTTGGGGAAGCAGAAATAAAGAATACTGTAGATCTTGTTAAATTTATAGAAGGTCTTTTAAAAGGTAACAATAAGGTATTGATTGCTGTAGACAATGTTCATAGCGAAAGAACAGCTGCAGTATTTTATATTATAGATCAATTATACAACTACAAATTCAGTAAAAATCTGTTAGTTATTTTAACAGCTAGATTGCCAGAATTTGATTGGTTTGTAAATGATAGATTGAATACAGTTGAGGAATCATATAGGCAACCAATTCGAAAATTCACACAACTTTCCCAATGTAGATATGAAATCGAACCTTTCACAAAGGCAGAAATTGAGCAATTTATAGAAAAATATAGTTTAGAAAAAATTACCTCAAACCAAATTTTAAGCCTAGCTTCCAAAATTTATGATAATACAAAAGGAAATCCAATAATGGTGAAGTTTTATGTCTTTGGAAAAGGACTATTGGAAGATGTAAGAGAGAGATATGATTGTTATCTTTTCAATTCTATGACTATGCAGCATGATTCAGAAAAGATTCAAACTATTATTGTCTGTTCATTGTTAGATATTGCTAATTTGCCTATAAATGATAAATTACTTGAAAAAATGGATATCATAAGTACTGCTTATGATCTTGAGCATGCAATGCTATACCAATACTCTGATGGGTTATGGAAAACGATACATACAAAGTGGGATATGGAACTATTATCATTTTTGTACTATGAGAAAAATAAAAGTATACTCTTAAAAAGAAAAGAATATCTAAAAAAAGCATTAGATTCAATATTCAAACTTTCTGATGAATATATTACAGCTTCTATAATACAAACTATCTATGATATTGCATCTCTAAAGAAAATACCTATAAATGTTGTTGAGTCAACTATAGAGATACCTGATTATCTAACTGTTAAAACAAAGTATAATCTTTATTTACTTGCCATTGCATCAACTTATAAAAATTTGCAAATGTATACAGAAATGCTACACAATTGTAATAAATCATTAGAGTTGAAGCCAAATGATGTTAATGCCTTGAACGCCAAAACAATATCTCTTGGTTTTATAAAGAAATATGACGAGGCTCTTGAATGTTGTAACAAAATCATTGAAATTGATCCATCTGATGTCGCAGCATGGACAAACAAAGGATTAGTTCTTAGTTCATTAAACAAGTATAATGAAGCTCTAGAGTGTTGGAAGAAGGCTGTAGAGATTGATGACACTTATGTTAGTAATTGGAACAAAAAAGCCGCTTCTTTGCAAGATTCTAAAGGATATGATGATTCTGTGATAAAACGTATTCTGGTTATTAAATTGGCGGGTAAGGGTGTGTCTTATGTATTAATGAAAAAATACAAAGAAGCTCTAGAATGCAGCAACAAAGCATTGGATCTTGATGCAAATAACTCTGATAATCTGAATAATAAGGCATGGTCTCTAAATGGATTAAAAAGATATGAAGAAGCTCTAGAATGCAGCAACAAAGCATTGGGGCTTGAACCTAACAGTGCATGGACATTAACTAATAAGGCATGGTCTCTAAATGGATTAAAAAGATATGAAGAAGCTCTAGAATGCAGCAACAAAGCATTGGAGCTAGATCTTGCTACAAATAATCCTTTTGCATTAAACAATAAAGCAGTAGCTCTAAATGGATTAAAAAGATATGAAGAAGCTCTCGAATGCAGTAACAAAGCATTGGAGCTTAATCCATATAATGATTGGACATGGTTTATCAAAGGATTAATTTTTAATGGATTAAAAAGATATGAAGAAGCTCTAGAATGCAGCAACAAAGCATTGGAGCTTGATGCAAATAATGATTGGACATGGAATAACAAGGCATGGTCTCTTATTAATTTAGGCAAAAATGAAGAAGCTCTAGAATGCAGCAACAAAGCATTGGAGCTAGACCCAAAGAATGCATGGGCATGGAATAACAAATCATTATCTCTGAAAGAATTAAAAAAATATGAAGAAGCTCTAGAATGCAGCAACAAAGCATTGGAGCTTGATGCGAATGCTATTCCTACTTTCTAAATATCTTAGTATAGGACAAACTTAGGAATAACTTAACAAATTAAGATCACCTCATTAATTTAGAAATCAAAAAAACAAAGATCAATATAATATCAGATTGCTTTAAAGTATCTATTGTAAAGAAACGTTAGATCAAACCTGATGAATAAGTAATTATTCTTTAGTTTATATAAATATCAATATTATTAATTTTATAATAATAAAAATTTAAGGCGCCGAAAATTAATAAGTTTTATTGATGGTATTGTCCTTCTCGATTACTATCAATGGTAAAATTACCGATTGGCTTTTGAATAGAGATTAGTAGATCTTTTTTTCTATTAATTTGGATAGTATTACATCATTTGTTTTCTTTCTAACTGTTGTATATTCTTTCACTTAAAACCAATAACTGATAAGATAGATGAGCTAATGCATCTTCCTTTATCTTGTCGTTTTCTCTCAATGAATGATTTATTAGTCGTAATTCTTCTATCTTGGTTTGCAAGTCTGTTCCTTGTCTTTCCAATTGTGGAACATTCAGAAAAGTCAAATACGGTTTGATTTTTTTTTCAAATAATAAATTGTATAAACCGGTCTATACAAATAATTGGGTTCAAATCCCACAGAATCCTTTCAATCTTTTACAACTATAATGAATACTATTGTTAAATTTCAAAATTCTTATTTATCTTAATAGACATAATTAAAAAAGTAAAGATTATTTCTTAGTTTATATGATTATTGCTTCATGAATTCTATTACGAATAGGATTGGAACCCAGAGTTCAATGGGGCCAGTGGGATTTGAATCCTTTGATAAAATGGGACCAGCTTAAAAGATCTTTATGATCATCATAACTATCCTAAAATGAGTAACAAAGAAATTGTGATTATAGTATTATATTATAATATTAAATAGTAGTATCAGATTTTCTTATTATAAGAGAATTATAATATCATATGCTTAATATTATCTTTTATCTAAAATATGTAGGAAATAAAAAGACACTTCTAATAACGATAGTTAAATTTGATAATGACAATATTATAAAAGAAATATTAAGGCTATCAATTGTGATTCTGTAAATTAATTTAATAATATGAATGAAAAAATATATCTTTTATCTATATAATTTCTTATAAAATTGAGTAATTTTACAATTAAATAAAAAAATAATTTTCCAAATTTTAGTACAGACCATAAATAGGTATATAAAATTTATTTAACATATTATCCTTAAGTTAAGAGTCATAAAGTATTTTTTATAATAAGTTCTATTATATGGAACTATTACTTCTACATATACATTATAATTTTAATGATTTTCTAATTCAATTGGATCCAATTGCAAAAGAGTTGATAAAATGGTTTCTTGTATACTATCAATGATGACTAATCTGTTGTTCAGCATCAAATTTATTTTTCTATAAAAAGAAGTATGAGGAATTTTAGTATATCTTAATATCTCATGAGCGGATACTGGTTTTTCCTTTATGATGTTAAAGATATCTCTTAACTCTTCATCTGCTAATACTGTTAGAATGACATTTATCATTTTTTTATCCTTTATGATCAATTATAACAAGAATTTTCATTATTGATACATATTCCCAAATATGGAATTTAATCTGCTGCTAAAAAGTCATATAAATCCATTGATCGACGACAATTATAGCAAACTGCCATTTACCTTTTTGACAAGTATCCATGATAAAATAAAGTTTTGAACAAAAGAGAATGAATATACATCAACCTCAGTATACTTTCAAAATATCGTAAATAACATTTATTCTTAGACAAATAACATTAAATAGTATATCCTAATATTTAAAAAATGTGAAATTACTTTATTCATCTAATATTCTAGGAATATTAGAAAATATTTCAATTTCACAAATTAAAATTCCTACATTCTATTATAGAAATGAGCAATTTGATGATGAGATCGAAAATCTTAAATCCAACTGATCTAACTTGTTTTACCTCACCAGATCCTATTATTGTATTTTGTCCACAATGCCGGTAACATTTCTATTATCGGAAAAATTTGAAATAGTTATTAATGAGTAGGCCTTTAAAAAAATATGCACACCGATTCAAATCTTCACGACCGAATAACAAAATTAGAATCACAAAATGAAGAATTAAATTTAAAAATTAAGCAACTTGAGAAAAAATTTGGTGACGAGCAATTCAAAAGTTTAGAAGAAACTTTTCAGGTGAACCCGGGATTGATATATTTGGATTCACGCCTAACAATAAGTGAAATCGACGAAATGATTGAATTTATAAATAAAAATAAGACTGAAATTAAGAAAATTAGATACATGTTAGAAAAATGTATTTTAGTTGTTCTGTCTAATATGATAAAATTTCAAATGATGGATTTTTCACGAAGACATATTAACATCATATTTGGAAAAAGTTTTTTGCCCGTAAATGATAAACAATTACATGATTTTAATAATAGATGTTTTCGACTTTTTGAATACACATCTGAAACTAACGAATTTGATCACGTTGCTCTATTACAAGATTTAAGAACTTTTAAAGAACTTTTAGAACATGAGTTTGACAAATGGAGAAGAAAATCACTTCCTTTGTAGATATTTTTTCCTTCGTTTTCTATTCTGTAAGAGATAACTTGGGTTTGCTGTCTATACAAGTTGGTATCTGTTGTCAATATCCTATTCACAGATCATTGAAACTAATTTTATCTCTTCTATGAGGTACATATTGGTCTGGATGCCAATTATTTTATAAATACTATTTTCTTTCATTACCAATATATATAGCCTTCATATTTTCCGCTTGCTGTATTTCCATCTTCAAATGAATTCGTAGGATTTCAGATATTGTAATGCAGATGTATTCTGTTACGTTTGTAATCAATGAATGTATTTCTTATTGTGGATTCTGCTTCCTGTTAATTCTGTAAATCATTTGACCAGATTTACTCTTTATTTGGCTCTTAACTTAAGAAATTACCATCTCATTTGTTAGAATAGGAATTTCATTTTCTACTATTGTACTATTATATATTGATACAAATAGTTCTAGCCAATTATACACATGGTCTTCATTACATTTATCTATTTTCTTACTTTAAACAAGGATAATAAGACTGTGTTAATTTAAGAGAAATTTACCACCTCCACTTATAACTAATTAACAAAATTATTATTAGTATTAGATAGTGTATCGTTATATATAGATACAAAGAATTGTATCCAGTTATGTACATGTAATAGATTGCATTCATCTTCCTGTATACATGGATAATAATCATCAAAAGATTCAATTCTATCTCAAAAGATGAATGCAATCTATGTTTTAATGTAAAAAGTTACATGCTTGGGGATATCAAGTACTACCATCTTGTTATATAAGAATAAAAGTAAATAATATATATTATAATAAATAATATGAAATCACACATGAAGTATCCATTTTCAAAGATCTTAATGATTTCGTTTACCATGATACTATCCATCTTATTTGTGATTTATTCAACCACGTCTATCTATGGATCAGATATTAATGATTCTTCCAATATAGTTGGTATAGTTAAAGATGGTTCTTTTATTGTAGCAGAAACAAATGAAACCAAGAAATTAACTTCAGTAGGTCTTGTAGAGGCAACTACCCCCGAATCAGGATTGATTAATCTTACACAATATGAAGGAAAAGCAATCTTAGTTTCTTCTCCACAAATAAGTGATAATGAATGGATCTTTGGGGCAACAATAATAGATATAGCAGATCCTATTGTAACTAAATTGGTAAAAAAAGTATTTAATCTCCCTTAAATTTAATAAATTATTTTTCTTTATATTATTATTATTTGCTCTGTTGTGCAATTCAATTAAATTATTGATTTTAACTTATCATATTATTTTGTTAGACTATTGGTACTTGATATCCTCAACAAGCATGTAACTTTTTACATTAAAACATAGATTGCATTCATCTTTTGAGAAAAGTTTGATTGAAAGGGTAATTCAATATTTCAAAGATAGAATTGAATCTTTTGATGATTACTATTCATGTATACAAAAAGATGAATGTAACCTATTTCATATATATAATGATTTTATTATCCATTTGCAAGAAGAAGAGAGAGTAAATTTCTCTTAAATTAACACAGCCGTATTTTCATTCTATTATTTTTTCGACACCGAAAAATTAAGATGAAAAAGATTAAGTATTATTAGTTATGACATTTTTTATAATGATCAATAAAAATATGTTTCTAGTGATAGTAATTTCTACTATCATTGGGACTACAACATCAATTTTTCAATATAGTATAGTAGAAGCACAATCAAATGATAATTCCAGTTTTGTTGATACCCCAATAGTGGAACCTATTATTGTGACAGTCAAAAATTTCGCATTTGACCATCCTTCATTGAGCCTACCTAACGGTACTAATGTAATATTTGACTTCCAAGATCCCTTCCATACTGTCAAGACAACCAGTGCTAGCATGGCAGATCCAATTACTATTAACAACGGTAGAGGTGATACGGATGATGTACCTCAGGGGGAGAAAAGAGAGGTCACTATAAACGGATCGTCTGGTGGAATGATTGAATACGAGTGCGGGATACATGGTCCAAGTATGAGTGGTATCATTAGTATAGAAGAAGGTAATATGGAAGGAGGATCAGATATGCTTGGAGTAGAAGCACAAACTGTAGTACCAATATCAATAGGAATTGTAAATCCACTGAATATAGCATATGACCCGGAAAATAAGAGGATGTATGTGGTCGGCGCTGGTAATAATACTGTATCTGTAATTGATACTACCACAAACACAGTAGTAGGTAGTCCAATTACAGTAGGAAATTCACCATTTGGTATAGCCTATGATCCAGTAAATCAGAGGATGTACGTGACTAACCGTGGTGATGACACTGTCTCTGTAATTGATACCACCACAAACACTGTGGTAGGCAAACCAATTAAGGTAGGGGATCTACCAAGTGGTATAGCCTATGATCCAGTAAATCAGAGGATATACGTGACTAATCTTGGTAATAATACTGTCTCTGTAATTGATACCACCACAAACACAGTAGTAGGCAGTCCAATTAAGGTAGGGGATCTACCAAGTGGTATAGCCTATGATCCAGTAAATCAGAGGATATACGTGACTAATCTTGGTAATAATACTGTCTCTGTAATTGATACCACCACAAACACAGTAGTAGGCAATCCAATTAAGGTAGGGGATCTACCAAATGATGTAGCGAATCACCCAGTAAATAAGAGGATGTACGTGGGTAACAATTTTGTTAATACTGTCTCTGTAATTGATACCACCACAAACACAGTAGTAGGTAATCCAATTAAGGTAGGAGATGGACCATTTGACATAGCATATGACCAAGTAAATAAGGTGAGGATGTACGTGACTAACGTTCGTGATGACACTGTCTCTGTAATTGATACCACCACAAACACAGTAGTAGGCAATCCAATTAAAGTAGGGGATCTACCAGAAGGTATAGCCTATGACCCAGTAAATCAGAGGATGTACGTGACTAACGTTCGTGATGACACTGTCTCTGTAATTGATACCACCACAAACACAGTAGTAGGCAGTCCAATTAATTTAGGAGCTGGACCACGTGGTTAGCGTATGAATCATTAAATAAGAAGATGTATGTGGTCTGCGGTGGTGACGATACTATCTCTGTCATAAATCTTTGGTGAGATCATTTATAGAGATAACCCCTCCTCATCATTATGACATAAATCATTATTATATTAGTCACTACAAAAATACCCTTTTTCTATTTTTTTGTCTAGAGAATTTATCTTAAAATAATTCTAATTCATCATAATATCAAATCTCAATCGTTATCTATTTTATATACAAATTTTGTTTAGTTTAGTTACAATTTGATTGTTGTTGATGTGATTCAGTTTTTTATCTCAATATGAATTTTACTTGTAGTTATTCAATCTTACAGTATGGAAGCATACTTCCTGAAATTCCAGCTGTAAAACATTTAATAAAAAACAGTTCAATTCTTAAATATTTTTATTTTTTTTTTACTTTTATTTGCTAGCAAATACTCTAAATTTAATGAAACCTTTCAATATACAAGAATGAAGTGGGTGACTTTTGCAGGCTCGGTTCGACAGACGACTAATTCTATCATATTTTATGTTATAGTCAAAGATATATTTAGCTTTTTCATAATTTCTTTTAAAAATAAAAACGGTATACTTGTACTAATCTGTTTGGTAACTTATTATAAATATTTATCGTAAATTTTTTATATAATATTAAAAAATGACAAAGGGAATCAGTGGGAATTAAACTCTTCTATAAAATGGGACCCTGCTACTTTGGATAAGATTCTAGAATATATTCTTACAAATATTTAAGAAATTTTCTTGAATAGTTTTGGCTTATTTCTGCTATTGTTTTCATCATCTCCTTTAACCTGGTAATGGTCATGGAATGATTATTATAACATCTTTTTGCTGTATGTACTAGTTTTATTTAGTTCCTCAATGACTATTTTGTAATCTTTCTTTTAAGTCTAAATTTTAATATCGACAAAATTACAGAAGGAACAAATAGCCAAATTATTGCAAAAATAACATTAAAAATAATAAAAGAAAAAGAAGAAATATTGGGTAGACTAATTGAATTAACTGCCAAATCTAGTTCTTTTGTAAAAACAATTCCAATATCACTTATAATCCAAACTATGGATACAGAGGTTCTTACAATTGTCATAATTACTATTAAACTTAAGAAAAATACTCGTATGTTATTTTGAAGAATGTAATCAAATAATCTGATATTTAGATTATGTAATTTTATCAAATTCTTTGAATTTTGATTATAAAGAATATCATTAGATGTAATATGTATTCTAGTAAATGATCTGATAATGGTTCTCGAAATCCCATTGTTATTGAATCCATTTATACTATTTATATATAGTGAATTGGTTAAATAAAGAAGTAATA
>CAWIYT010000156.1:0-16507 GCA_963840085.1 uncultured Nitrososphaerales archaeon | reverse complement strand
TTTTATGGTATCTGATATTCAGTCTTTGAATTTAGATAATAAAAAATATGATTTAGTTATCCTGTCTGAGGTTCTTTTGCATATTTTACCAACTGAAATTGACTCTATTATAAAAAAATTGGTAACATTATCTAAAAAAAAATATTATCAATATTGATTGGTATGAGGATAATCCTCCAATGAAACATGCTCCTCATAATTTTATTCATCAATATGAAACAATATATAAAAAGTATTCAGAACCTTCTACAACAATAAGAAGAATTCCAATAAAAAGAAAAAGATTTTTTGGGGGGACTATTGATACAAAACAATCAATTTTTCATGTTATTCTATAGAAAAAAGAATTAAATTTAATAATATACTCTTTTTTTAGAGCATAATTGTTAAAAAGATGTATTATTTTCACTATTTTCGTCTTTGATAGATTTTCCTTTTCCTTTTATTATTTTTTGCAACATTTCTCTCATGTCTTGCTTTTCTTTTTCAGTAATTTTTCCATCTATGAGGTCTATAACAAATAACCACATTGTAGCACCAATCTTGTTCTCTTTGAAAAGAGCTTCAGCTTCAACTTTCCATTGACTTTTTCTATGCCAGAATCCAATAATAATTGAAAGTGGGACGTATAATGCTATAAAAAATATTGAAAACCCAAAGATACTTCCGCCAGTTAATGTATCAACAATGGGAACTTTTTCTAAAACTAATTTATACTGTATAGTTATAAAATTTGCAAATGTCATTATAAAAACAAGATATATACTATGTCCTTGTCTAAAGTCCAACCATCGTCTTCTAAACCAACTATTGTCTTTTTTCAATATGTTATTATTAGTTCTTTTATTTAGATAAATTGTTTACTTGTGAGATTTGTTAATTTCTATTATCTTAAAAAATTATGTGGGTGAAAACAACTTAATTTTATGGTATTTGATATAAAAAATTTGGAAATTGTGATCCAATCCAACGTAAGAAGTTTGCCATTAAATAGAATTACTAAACTCCGCAAGTCAGTGGACTATAATCTATGCATGTATATTCTTTTTTATCATCAAATTTGAAATTATTGTTATTGTCTTATTATCATCTTTCTTTTAAATAATACGATATTCTTCTCTCTTTTTCCATTTAAATATCACTAATGATGTTTTATGTAAAATGCGATAGATATTATTTATATTACAACGGAGTAAAAAATTAAGAAATTAAATTCTTAATTCATCCAATACTTTGTTCTCTATTGGATAGGCATTGATTTCTTTTTCATCTTTGCTACTTTTTATTCTTACACTTGACAATTTGTCTTTAGGGGAATCAGAATATCTTAATGCAGTTGATGCTGCAATTTCAATTTCTTTCTCTAATGATGCGGATGCTGATGATGATGATGATGATGATGATAATTGTTGTTTTTTTGTTCTTAATAGACATATTGGACCTGCATGATTACTCACTTCAATAATGATATCGTCGTCTAGTTTTAAAGAATTTAAAATTTCATTTTCCATTTTATTTCTTCCAACTATTAATTTCGTATTATCTGAAAGACGGAAATGTCTCCCTATCTTTAGCAATTCAATATCATTCATATCTGGGGTACCTTTAGTAGTATGGTCATACAAATCTCGAACTCGTATAGAAAAAGCGGGATCTGTTAATAAACATCCACCTGCTGCATTTGGAGGATCAGAAATATCAAATTTTTTTGCTAATTGTAATTGACCTTTCCGTGATCTTCCTTTTATATCTCCTAATTTTTCTCTCTTGATCAATCCTTTACTTTCTGCTTCTGTTAAAGGAAGATGTCTGAAAGATAAGGGTCTAACAATTTTTCCATTTGTTTGAGTTTCATTTTCAATAATTTTTAAAGCACTGCCATTTTGACTCATAGGTCTTTGTCCTAAAACTTCTCCTGTGATGATGAAATCTGCATCTGTTTTTTCCATATGTTCTTTTGCTGCGTTATACATCATACTTCTACAATCTATACATGGATTCATCCCTGAACCATAGCCATATTTTGGATTTTTCAGCATTTTTAAATATTCTTCTCCAAAATAGACTGTCTTTAACTTAATTCCAAGTTCTAGTGCAACCTCTTGAACACGATGACCACAACCTTTACCACAGTCAAAGTCACAGAATGGTGTCTTTACAGCTATTGCTTCAACCTCGACTCCCTGTTCCTGCATCATTCTTATAGCTAGGTTACTGTCAAGTCCTCCAGATAAAAGAGCAACAGCTTTTGTTGGTGGTGGTGGTGGTAGTAGTGTTTGCTTTTTATTATTATCATCATCATTCAAATCTTTTTTTTCAGTATGCTCTAATTTTTTTTTGGTATTACTAATAGTAGTAGTAGTCATTGCAGTAGTATAAGTTTCTTACAACTAGCAAGCTCTATTTATTGCTAAGTCAAATAATGTATATTAATAGCAAAATCATATTGATAAATATGGCATTTGAATCAATCCCAAATTTCGATCAGTATGTATTTGTCGCAGTTGTGTTATTTATTATAGGATTATTGTCGGTAATGGTATATGAAAGGTCAAATTCATCATCATCAGCATCAGCATATGCAGATAAACAAAAGAAAAAACAAAAACAATCGTCCACTACCCGATAATAGTATTTCTTTTACATCTTTGAACCATGAGGACCTTGAAAAAATTGTTATAGATCAATTCAATAAATTTGGTTTTCCGGTTTTAACATCAATTCAAACTCTTGGTTTAAAAGTAATAGTAAGAGATTACGATTCTCTGTTGGTGGCACCCACAGGGTCGGGAAAAACTGAGGCAGCGATTGTACCTATAATAAAACTTATTTCACTAAATAAAAAAGAGAATGGTATAAAAGCTATATATGTAACTCCATTAAGGGCATTAAATAACGATGTACTCAGAAGGATAGTACGCTATGCAGAAGAAGAAAAGTTAACTATAGAGATTAGACATGGTGATACATCTGCAAAGAACAAAAAGAAAATAACTGACAATCCACCTGATATCCTTATTACTACTCCTGAGTCACTTTCAGTACTTTTGACCATTTCAAATATAATTAAATCTTTTCAAGCCTTAAAGTGGGTAGTTATTGATGAAGTTCATGAACTGGTACCTAATGAAAGAGGTTCGCATCTATCACTTTCAATTGAGCGTTTACAGGCTTTATCAACCCATAAACTTACAAGAATAGGATTATCTGCTACTTTGGGAAATCTTAAAGAAGCAGGTAGTTTTGTAGCAGGAACTGAAAGAAAATGTGCTATATTGCAAGACAAATCTATGAGACAATATGATCTAGATGTAAAATATATACAAGGAACGATTAATGATGTATCCAAATATATAGTAGATTATATACAATCGAACAAAATAACAGGTTCTGTTTTATTATTTACAAATACTAGAGATGAAGCAGAATATTTTGGAACAATTTTAAAAAATCAAAAAGAAATCAATATTGATGTACATCATGGATCTTTATCAAAAGAAGTACGTGAGGATACCGAATCAAAACTAAGGAGTGGAGTAGCAGGAATTGTAGTTTGTACTTCTTCATTAGAATTAGGATTAGATATTGGTTCAGTTGATCTAGTAATACATTATGGTTCACCAAGACAAGTTTCAAAATTAATGCAAAGAATTGGTAGAAGTAGACATCAAAAAAGTAAATCTGCAAAGGGATTAATAATTACTAATGTTCCTGATGATGAAATTGAAGCATATGCATTGGTAAATAGAATGAAGATGAGAATCAGTAGAGGATCAGTCAATGCATTCTCGTTCACTTGATGTATTGGCTCATCATTTGGTTGGGTTTTCACTTGAGATTAGAGGAGAAGATGTACATGTTTCAAAAGCTCTTTCAATAGTTAACAAATCTTATCCATTTAGAAATATTTCATTCTTTGATATAGATGCATGCCTAGACCTTTTGGATAAAAACGGAATTATAAGATATGATAAGGAAAAACAGACATATAAAAGAAGAATAAAATCTTACAAGTATTATTTTGAAAATTTATCCATGATACCTTTTGTATTAAAGTTTCAAGTAATAGATACTATCAGTAAAAAAAGAATAGGGACATTAGATCAAAAATTCGTAGGAGATTATGGAGAAAAAGGCAATGTTTTTGTATTAAAAGGAACACAATGGAGAATTGTATCAATTGATGAGACTAAACAGGAGGTTAATGTAGAACCATTGTATGGAACAAAGATTAATGTTCCTTATTGGGTAGGAGAATTAATTCCTGTTGATTATAATACTTCAAAGGAAGTTGGAATAATAAGAAATAGTACAGTCAATAAAAAATTTAAACTTGTTAATAATGTTATAACAAAGTTTGTAAAGACTTTTAACATTGTTCCAGATTCAAAAAATATTGTTGTTGAAAGTTCTAGAATACAGAATCAGATTGTTATTCATTCTACATTTGGAACTAAAGTAAATAATACTCTAGCATCCCTTTTCTCTACTATGATATCTTCAAAGCTTGGCCAAGTTGTGGAAACAAGAAGTGATCCTTACCGAATACTTTTGACATCTTCAGCCAAGATGACTCAATATCATGTAGAATCGGTATTATCTGGTTCTTTTGATGTAGATTCTATTCTCATTGCATCTTTTGGTAATACCTATCATCTTAATTGGAAAGTCTGGATGGTAGCTAAAAGATTTGGAATGATAAGTAAAGAGGCTCTATATGATAAAAAAATTGCACGTATGATTTATGATAAATATTCTAAAACACCTATAAGTGAAGAGTCAATTAGAGAATTAATTCATGATAAATATGATCCTTCCCAGACAAGAAAGGTATTAGATCAATTTAAAAATAAAGAAATTAAACTACATTGGTTTCAAATCGATAATGACTTTTCAGAGCTTGCAAAGCCAGTAGTTGATCACTCTACAAAGTTCTCTGCTACTCCTGCATCAATAGAAACTGGAATATTAGAACTTGTTAAAGAAAGATTATTAAAAACAAAACAAAAACTGATATGCATAAGATGTGCAAAATGGGAAAGGACGTTTGAAGTAAGCGATCTTCCAGATAATATTATTTGTCCACATTGTAAATCAAAACTTGTTACCTCTACTTTTTGGTATGATAATGATCTAAGAAAAATTATAACCAAAAAATTAATAGAGAGAAAAAAATTACCTGAAGAAGATGATCATAAATTTGAAAGAGCCTGGAAAGTTTCATCGTTAATAAACAATTTTGGTAAACAGGCAGTATTGGTTTTGGCAGGACATGGGATAGGAGCTGATACAGCAGCAAGAATTCTCAGAGACTATGTGGATGAAGACGAGATGTACAAGCAAATATACAAAGCAGAAAGACAATATATCATAACTCGAGGATTTTGGGATAACTAAATAAATACGCTCTTGTTTACAAATGTTTCAGCCAAGCTTAAAGCTGGATAACACCTAATTAAGATGTGTTTACCTTAACTACATCTCTTCCTGATGAAGGTTGGTGTACCTGTTTACTTAGAAATGTTCGATGGAATGACTACGTAATATGTCCACGTTGTCAGTCCTATAAGATAAAGAAAGATGGTCACTACAGATCATACCAAAAATACTTTTGCAAACAATGTGAAAGATGGTTCAACGATAAAACTGGTACGATATTTCATTATTCACATACACCTTTGAAGGTTTGGTTTTTGGCAATATACCTATACTTTGGACTCTGGCCTGGATGTTCAATAAGAGAGGTATCACGTGAGCTAGTTGTACCATTTCCCAGATGCTATAGATTTATCAGAACAGTTATGGAAAAAATATCATCATCATCTAATAAACTCCATGACCATATTGAAGTTGATGAATTCTATATCAAGGCAGGATTGAAAGGAAGATCATATAACGAGGAGATAGTAAAATCAGGAAGAAAACCTCGAAGACGGGGGCTCAAACCGTGGAAAGGTAGAGGAACATTTTACAAGGATCATCCAATGATAACATGTATTCATCAAAGAAGGAATGGAATGACATATTTTGACGTTTCTATACATCAGTCACTTCTTGATATTGTATGTAGCAGAGTAAAATACGGTTCTACTGTATTTACAGATGAATATAGAGCATATGACCGGCTTGAGGAACATGGTTTCATACACAAAAGTGTAATGCACTCACAAAAAGAATATGCAAATGGTAATGTGCATGTGAATAACTGTGAATGCATAGAAGCAATCTATATCAGATCTGGATAAGAAAGTTCATGGGTGTAAACAAGTACAATTTACAGACATATTCCAAAACGTTCGAATTTATTCATAACAATAGAACCAAGACAAGAGAACAAAGATTCATGGAAATTCTTTTCTGTAGGTAGCTGAAACATTCAGAAATATGAGCGAATAAATAAATAAAAACTCTCTCTACTAAAATAAAATAGTGATTATTAATATACTGTATAACAAAAATTCGTTTACGAATTTTATTATTAAAACATGTTTATTATACTTAAAACCAATATTTTTCATATTTATAAAATATACGAAATTTAGTTAGTCGGTATAGTTATAATTTATTATTTACTCAATAGATTTGTAACTAAAAAAACATATGCATTTCTAAAAATTTTGAAATTAAAACTTTTTCTTATTCTTCTTTTTGCTGATCTTTTTATTATCCTAATTTACTTAAATAAAGTAATTTTAGGAGTTCATACATAGAGGTAATTTGCCATTATGTCTATTACGGTATTCCTCCAACAGGAATTCTTTTATTTTGTCAGATGATTTTGTCAGAGCATAGCTAAATCTTGTTGTAGTCTTCTTTAAGCAAGAGTTTGATAGAGATTCAAGCAAAGATTGCCTTAAATTATAACTATTTCCAATATATAGAATCTTCATACTTGCATGCATTTTGTAAACACCTTCAGATTCTGGAATATTATTGATGGAATCCTTATCAAAATCAAGCCAGGGGGACCAATTTAAGGTCTCTGTATTATCATCATTCACAATTTTAAATTATCCTTTTGTTCTTATAAAATGTATTGCGATTGATTTATTACAAAGTTCAATCTCTATTATTAACTAATAAAAGTAAAAGAAAAATAAATTTTTAATTTATATCTTATACAATGCTATTGAAAAATTTTATCTTTTCATTAATTTCAATTAGCTAGTTTTTTACTTCATTGATTCAAAATTTATGATATTTTTTTATATAAAAAACAAAATCAATCCTCATCAGTTCTAACCTTATCTGGGGGATGTATCTCTACTGTGATTTTGCTCTTATTCTTGTGCTGTGCTCTGTTACGTAATTCATTTGGATACTTATCTATTTTTTTGTTACTAAATAAATTATGTAACAGTTATACTTTGAAACCAGTTGTATACCAATTAAGATAAATATGCTTACATGTCTCTAATTAGGTAATTCCTCATATCCAGATTGAATCTTTTTGTTCTAAAATATGATGATATTTTATTTCTGAATTCTATAAAAGATGAATAGTATTGTAGGACTAGAAGATCGTTCTTGACTATATGCCATATTTCTAAGTACCATAAATTCTGGAGATGCAGTTGGAAGATATACTGGAATCAAACTATCAACTATCTTTATTGTCTGCAAAATATTTCAGTACCTTTTTTGATTTATAGTGCTGTTTTGCTTTATCCAGGAACAGATAACATTTTGGAAATTTCTTATGTATTTGTTTTAGATAATCTAAAAAGGTATTTGCATTAAACCAATCATACTGTCTGAATAACTGCTTTCCTTCTATAATTGTAGCACCAAATAAAACTGACTCTTGATGGGATCCAGTAACTTTGACAATTGGTCGTTCATCCTCTCTTATCCATACCCTTCTAACAAGTGAATCATAGAAGAAGAATGATTCGTCCGTAGATACTACAGTAAATCCTTCTTGCTTCTGTTGCTGCTGGACATTGTCCAGTATCTTTCTTGCTCTTTTTTAAAACGTTCTTTTTCCTCCTTAGATGCTGTGTTCACATGTACTCTTCTTGGTACCTTCTGTTTGAATCCCCACCCTCGAAGTAATGTGTAGATGTAAATCTGATGGTAATGTACTCCACTTTCTTTTGTATTATAATATCGTTAACCTGCTTTGTAGTCCATCCCTGTTTGCTAGACGCTAATTTGTCTTGTATCTTGTATGTTATCTCTTTTGATAATTCTGGTGGTCTACCACTTTTTGGTCTATCTCTTAATCCTTCTATACCTTCTTCTCTATACCTCTTTAACCAATCTGAAGCCCATGTTCTGCTTCTATGAAGATCCTTTGCAGTCTGTGCAGGAATATGTTTATCATATACTACATTTAAAACAAGTAACATCCTTTCCTTTAAATCTGCATCAGATTCTCGTTTATACAACTGCTCAAATCTTGCTCTGGGAATGTTATTGTTCTCAATCAAACAAATAGATTGTATCGTTTCTATCTTAGCTAAATTGATTGTTATCTAAATTGTATGACAATAATATTAAATTAATGTCAGCATAATTATATTAATTGGTATATGACAATAACAAGAATTTTCAATTTCTATCATTTAGAGGAATCCAACCAGCAATTAAGGTAAGAAAGAATGCCAAGTATAGAAAGACAAACCATTATTTGAGAAACAAGAACGTAACAATCACAGAAAACCAATCTACAACAATGGAAGAATAGCGTCAGCTATGGAAAGAGATGGATGGTAGAAACTGTCTTTTCTTGTATTAAGAGAATGTTTGGTAGAGAATATGTTACTGCTATAAGATTTGAGAACATGATAAAGGAGTGTATTATCTCATGACATCTGTTACACTCTTTTACTTGGTAAGAGTAAGGAGTGTTGTTACGCCAGATGCAATATAAACAAGATTTAGAAAAGATAAGAAGATGGTGTATAAGACGCAAAATAGATGAATGGAAAGTTACCGATATCTGTAAACATATACACATATCCAGAATGAGTTTCTACAGATACTGGAACAGGTACAAAAAAGAAGGATTGGATGGACTAAAAGATCATTCTAAAAGACCACATACAATCCATAAAACAGATAAAAAGATAGAACAAAAGGTGATTCAGTTAAGAAAGAAATACCATTACTGTCCACACAAGATACAGGAAACTCTTGCAAATCAATACAACATAAAGGTTGGACATATGACAGTATACAGAATTTTATACAAAAGTGGATTGAACAATCACCCTCTCGCTAAACCCAGAAAGAAGAGAAAATACATACGATTTGAGCGTAAATTTCCAAATGAATTATGGCAGATTGACCTTAAAGTTATAGAAAATGAAGGAATTTAGTTGATATCCATTTTTGATGATCACAGCAGATATGTGTTATCATCAATCAAATGCATAGAAGGTACATCAGACAGGATCATCTATCTATTAAAACGCACAATCAGAAAGTATGGAAAACCATTACAGATACTGTGACAGACCATGGCTCACAGTTTTACAATTCACGTTCTAAATTGCAATCAGATTTTGATTCTTTCTGTCAGGAACATGACATACAAAACATGTTATGGGTAGTATAGGAAAACCTACTACACTAGGAAAGATTGAAAGATGGCATCGCACATATGATGTAGAGAGACCCAGATTCAAAAGACACGAACAATTCATTAAATATTATAATAACAAAAGAGTACATATGTCATTGAACTACATGACACCAAAACAAGTGTATAATAGGAGTGTAACACATGTGGTGGGATAATACAGTACGCGCAGAAACCTATATCGCTTATATATCCGCATTAGTCTTTCTGATTTTACTCTTGGGATTTTACAAATTCAATTTCTAATCCTCCTAATGATTTTGCATCTTGAGGTATAAGGTAATTCAATTTCTATAGAAGAGACATACATACTTCCTTTGGGGTCATCAGGTACAATTTTCGGATTTCCATAGAATTTGATTCCTTTAATTTTTTCAATTCCATCATTATTTCTAATATGTTTAATTCTTATAAGTGCCACTCTATTTGATAAACTAACACTGTATTCATCTTCCTCTGAAAAAGTAAAAGGAACAACTATCTTAGCAAATGTTTTTCCCATATTCTTTATAAATACGTTATATCTATTAATTCAAAACTTATGTTGAATAATAGCAATTATATTATTTAAAGAATTCAGAAATGTCAGTTTGTCTAGTTTTATTTTTAGAATATTGTTTATATATTCTATAATTATGATTATTATTTTCAAATATACTAGTAGTATCAATAGAAGAAGAAAGTATTGTATTGTAATCTACTATAGGAAATGGTTCTACATGGTTTTTCAAATTCATCATTTCTGCAAATAACTTTGCTGTCATTGGACCAAAACCAGCATAATGATTGTTTGCTGATATTATAGCAGTTTTAATATTTTTTTCATTCTTTTGTATATCTTTGAGTTTGTTAATCCACAATTGCATTTCTGTTGTTCTATCTTTTTTTATTTTACCAAAGTTTCTTTCATCAATACTTCTATCTCCTATTAACCTCAAATATATAAAATCAGATGTTAAAATTGGAGGTGTAACTAAAATATCTTGTTGACTCCATACTAGACAATAATTCCTTTCTTTTAAATAGCTATAAAAAGTTCGTTAAACCAACTTGTATGTCTTACTTCAATTGCATATCTAAATGAAGGGTCCAAAGTATATCGTAAATTCTTTATTGAATCTAATCCCTCTGCAATTTGTAGAGATGGCGGTAATTGCATCAAAAAAACAAGTATCTTGTCATATAATGGTTCCATAGCATCATAAAATTGTTCAATGTCCTTATCTACATCTTTTAGACCTTTATCATGAGTTATAACTTTTGGAAATTTTACAGCAAATCTAAAATTATCTGGAGTTCTTTTATTCCAGTTGTTAACCATGAATTTAGAAGGTATCCTATAGAAAGTAGAATCTATTTCAACAAAATCAAAAATTTGAGAATAATATGAAAGCCAGTATTTATTATCTAATCCTTCTGGATAGAATGATCCTTTCCATCCATCATAACTCCAACCAGAACATCCTAGATAATATTTCACACTATCTTTACTTATAGTGAGAAAGCAAAAACTATTTTTAAAAATGTATTAGTTTCTTCTTCTTGTATATTTTCCATAAATCTTTAGAATTGATATTATCCAAGAATTTTGAATTATTAATATTGCAAATAACTCAATTATAAATAATCATGAATATTATATCTTATTTATTACTATAAAATAGACTCTTATTTTTGCACCGCTATCGGTATTACTCCCGACGGGCTCGTTGCAAATATGTCTCTATTTATACCCCTTATAAGTAGATGATATTTAGAATAACATAATGCTCACAACACCAACAAAAAATTATTGCAACATCCTTCTCAAATTTTATATTTGTACCTTGTATAAATTCTTGTATACAATACCCAAATTTTAGTATTTAAAAATTTCAATCCTGATTATACATATTTTAACCAATTAATTAAATTACAATTATTCAATTTTATTATTGTGTTAGTGATAGTTACAGGTATTTCAAAGGTTACTATTATAGTTTGACCCACCCTCATATAGTTAATCACACAGAATATAACTCAACAACAAAGATACTATATATCTTCCTATTATTGGAATAAATTTTGATAATTTATAATTTGTCTATAGCTATATATATAGACCTCTACAAAATATAGATTCATTGTTTTTATTTTACTTAGTTATTATTTAGAGATAAGTTAAGTATCATATCTTAGGCCAACTACCCATGCATCTAAGATACCTTCTTACAGTACATAACAGATTATCTTCTGTTTCGTAGTTGTAGTTTGCACATATGTCTTTCTTGAGATTCCTGTTTACTTTTGTCTCAACAAGATTTAGGAATGGTGCATGGGTTGGTAGAAATAGTACAGTTAACCAGTCTTCTGATTGTTTTTCTATAAACTGTTTTGTCTTTTTGCTTACATGAAATGATGCATTGTCTATTACAAGTATAAATCTCTTGACACTTCTCTTTAGTACATATCTCTTGATACTTTTTAGATGGTTTATGAAATCATTGCTGTTTCTTGTTTTGCTTGTATTGAATTTAATTCCATTTAGTGAATAGAGAAGGGTTATGAATACATTGACTTTATCGTTAGATCCTTTATGGAGTATCTTTTGCTGTTCCCCTCTTCTCATGTATGTTTTTGCTATATATGGTTGCAGATGTAACCATGTTTCATCTTCAAATCCCAGTAGAATCTTTTTTTAAAAAGAGCAGATGATACTTTCTTGTATCTGTCTATCTTGTTCTTCTTTTCCTCATAATCGATGCCTTTTTCCAGTTCAAGTTTTGGTTATTTGTATACTATACCTAAATCATGAATTATTCTCCATCATGTTTGCATTGGACTGACATTCATTTCCAGTAATGTTGAGAGATATGTAGCTAAAAGTCTGATACTCCATGTATTTTTGAGATAGCCAAAAGTCTGGGGTGATTTGTTCAGTACTATGTCTTTTACCATCTCCTTGTTCTTGTCAGTAGATATTACTGGTTTTCTACCTCCATTCTTTCTCTTATTTCTTATTCCATCCAGAATCATATTTTCTGTAATTGTTAATCCAGTCATACACATTACGGTAATTGACACCAAGGTTTTTGGCTATTGTTCTGTAAGGTACTCCTTCCATCTTTTGTTTTATGGCAGATGCTCTTCTCTGTATTCCTCTTTGTCACGAGTATATCTTCATGAATGAAATTAATTCCTTTTTCTGTACAGTAGATAATTCTAGTCTGACAGGGTTATTTGGCACATATTGATAGATTATATAACAAAGCTAAATCCATTTCTATATTTATGCTGAATGGATAGAACAATGTTGATAAAAGATTAGAGACTTAACTTACATCTTCAGAAAAATGTTGCACATTGTTATCTCCAATTGTAGTAATAAATAAATAATTTAAAACAGTATTATAAGAAACTTTCAGAAAATTCGATTTGTTCTTCTATGTGAGATTTTATTCATAACTCATATAAATAATCTCCTACTATATCATTAAAATGAAATATCAAAATATTATTGTCTATTTGGTAATTCCACTTGCTCTCTTATCTATTCCATCATTGCTAGAAAACGTACAAGCTCAGACTAATTCAACCAACCAAACAGCAGCACAACAAGAGAATCAAAACATGATTTTCACCACTGAGGCATTAATGAAAGTAGATGTCTTTGAATTAAAGGATAATTTAATGAAAGCAAAGTTAGCAATAGTTGATGGAAATCTCAAAGAAGCACTAACAGGTGTTAGAGATGTTGAATCACAATTGTTACAAATAGAACCTTTACCTACTAAATTTCTAAAAGTTGTACATAAAGCTATCAGTGCCATAGCTAGTTCAGACATTGATAAATCATTGGATACTCTTACTAGAATTGAAGTTACTTTATTAAAAGCAGAGAACCAAATATTCAAAGCTGCGGTGGCAGATCCTCAAGTGATACAACAATTCGATACTATGGAACCAAACGTTAATCAAGAAGAAGAAGATTATGCAGATATGATGCAACAATTTAATAATGCGGAACCAAACACTAATGAAGAAGATTCTACAGATATAGAAGATACATAAATTTTTTTCTTTGTTTTTATTGATTTATTATTTTACATATTTATTCAGGTGCTGTTAACTTAAGTTTATTTCACCTCCTCTTTTAATAAATGGTATTTTATTTCTAATTGTTGTATTATAGAAATAGATGAACAACTTTATCCAATTGTATACATGCTGTAGATCACAATTATTTTTCTTCTTTTGGTTGTTGTTTGAACAAGGATAATAATCATCAAAACATTCAGTTCTATCCTTAAAATATTGCATAAACCGTTCAATCAGGCTTTTCTCTAATAGAGAATGTAGTCTATGTTTTAGATGTAAAAAATTACAGGCTTGCGGATACCATGTACCACCATCTGTGTAAACTGTATGTTTACCATATTTATCAACTAATGAAGTAATGAAATTCTCTGCTACAAACATATTTCTTTCTTCAGAAATGTGTATTCCAAGTACAGATTTATGAATTGGTTCAATACAAATCCATAACCAAAAGTGTTGATTTCCAATCTGAATAATTGTTTCATCTATGATGAATGCAGATATTCTCTTCCTTTTATAAATCTGGCATGAACCAAACCTTTGTATCCAATTCCATATAGCAATATGACCGCGTTTCTCGTCATCAAATATATCTAACGCTTTGGAAGTATTCCTTAAACTTAAACCAAGAAAATACAAATACAAAGAATACATAACTACAATAGTGGATGTTTTATTTCTTTCAAATAATCTAATTACCATAACAGATTAGAAATAGGACATTCACAGCTATAGTTTTTACTGCTTAACAGTCATGTGAACAAACACATGAGTTCATTATGTAAACTGTTTCTAGTTATATTGCCATGAGAGTTATTGTAGTTAGATGTCCAATCAGATACTGCCTTTCCAATATCAGATTCATTTCTAAATGTAGAATTATTGATTGCTTTTCTCTGTAACCACATCCATCTTACTTCTATAAGGTTCAGTTCTGGAGATCTGGTAGGTTGAGATACAAGAACTATTCTTGGATAGTTACGTATTATTGCATTTCTTATCTTTTTTGACCTGTGTATAGATGCATTATCTAACACAACAAATATTGTTTTGATGCTAGAATCATATCTGGAATCAACTCTTTTTATAAAATCTATAAACTGGTCACTGGTTTTGTTTCTGTAGCAGTGTGTATACATTTGGTCATTTGTATAATCATAGACACCAAATGTATTGAGAATTCCTTTTATCTTTTGTGCTTTTTCTATCTTGGACTGTGTGGAACACCATGATGGACCTCCGTATGTCTTTGCTGCTATCGGTCCTTTCTCATCTTGATACAACAGTACTGAATCAGAGGTGTGTTATACCTTAATTCTTCAATCCTATTTTTTTCAATTCATATTCAGGATCTATACTCTTTCCCAGTACCATCTTTTCTTTTCTTGTATCATTGTCTATCTTTACCATAGGAGAATAGTCTATCTTTGTAAACAGACCAACTATTCCATTATCGTTGAATTTATAAATCCACTTTCTGATGGTCTTATCATATATGTTGGTCATCTCTCTTATCTCAGGTACTGTGTAACCTTCACCAGCAAGAAGTACAATTTTTATCCTGTACCTTATTTCTGGATTTGTATCCAAAAGAGTATACAGTTCGTTTTTCTCTTTATCCGTAATTTCCTTGACTGGAGTATATCTTACCACGTCATAATTGTGTAAATATACACCAAGCTAAAGCTCTATCTATCATATATCCTTGTCAGAATGGTAAATGCTAGTTTACTAGAATTGTCAATCTATGTATTTACATAACTATTAACCCACTTATTTTAACATCTATAAAAATAATAATAAAATATATCTTTTATGGCATATGTAGAAATTTGATCTAATTGTTATTGGCTCTGGTTCTGGTTTAGATGTTGCTAATGCAGCAGCAACAAAGAAAGGATTGAAAGTTGCTATTATTGAAAAATATAAACTATGAGGTACTTGCCTGAATACAGGATGTATTCCTTCTAAATTGCTTATACATAGTGCAGATATAATTGAAATAATAAAAGGAGCAGAAACTTTTGGCATTACAGTCAAGGATTATTCAATTGATTTTGAAAAGATAGTAAGCAGAGTTAATAAAATTGTGGATGCCGATTCAATTAAAATAAAAAAAGGATTACAAGAAAATAAAAATCCTCGTCGTTTTTTAGAAGAATGTAGATTTATAGGAGAAAAGAAAATTGCATTATCAAATAATAATAAAATTATAACTGCAGATAAGATTCTCATTGCTTCTGGTACTAGACCATTTATTCCAAAAATAAAAGGGCTAGAAAATGTAGAATATATAACAAGTAATGAAGCATTACGCTTAAAACAACAACCAAAAACCCTTACTATAATAGGAGGAGGATATATTACTTGTGAATTAGCTCATTTCTTCGGTTCATTAGGAACTAAAATAAATATAATACAACGACATGATCTTTTAATTCCTAATGAGGATATAGACATATCAACAAAATTTACAGAAATATTTTCAAAAAAATATAATGTCTATTTAGGATACAATACTGAAAAAGTGTCTTATGATTCTAAAAATCATAATAATAATAATGCTGAGCAACAAAAGATCTTCAATGTAATAGCAAAGAACAAATTTGGAAAATCGGTAAAAGTAAGTTCAGATCAATTACTAATTGCAACAGGAAGAATAGCAAATTCTGATTTATTAAATATAGAAAAAAGTGGTGTCAAAATAAATGAAAAAGGTTTCATAGTTGTTGATAAATATTTGGAGACAAACATAAAAGGAATTTTTGCATTAGGAGATACAGTTGGAAAATATCAATTTAAACATAATGCCAACAATGAAGCACAATATGCATACAATAATAG
>CAWIYT010000155.1:0-8767 GCA_963840085.1 uncultured Nitrososphaerales archaeon | reverse complement strand
TGTAAAAGTCTCCTCTAATATCTCATCCTATTATATACTACCAACTAACTGCTGATTATGTTCTGTTTGATGCTGCTTTATCCTTCTTAGCATGGTATGATACATTGTAATAATGTGTATCACCTTACATTACTTCTGGATCCTCTTAAGTTTTGTCTCATATAGTTCCTTTTTCCTTTCATTGTACAGTCGTTTGTATGTTAGCATTGACCAAATTATCCTAATCATCTTGTTTGCTACATGTGTTATTGCTACCTGATGTCCATGTATTTTGGCTATCTTTTTATAGTATTTCTTCATTCTTTCATCTGTTCTTGATGCTGTATTTGCAGCCTGTATCATAATCCAGTTTATCTTTTTGTTTCCATCTTTTTTCATTCTACCAATGTACATTGAGTTACCTGATTGATGTACCGTTGGACACAATCCACACCATGATACTAGTTTACTTGCTGTTCTAAATCTGGATATATCTCCTATTTCAGAAGCAATCAGCATTGCAGAAAAATAGTCTATTCCTGTCATACTCATTAATATCCTTACACTTTCATTTTGAGATGCTTCAGTAGATATCTGTTTTTCAATCTGTGTAATTTCAGAATTTAGAAATTCAATATTGTGAATGTAGTTTACAAGTTGAATCTGGTCATTACCTTTTAATTCGATATTCTTTAACCACCTGATACCATTTACACCAAATATATGTTCATACCTGCATTTCAGATCATACTTATCCAGTAAGGAATGTACTCTATTCATAACTCTGGTTCTATCAGATACCAGGTAATCCTAAGTCGTAGTAGAGATCTATCCTCTCTTACCTTATCTGGAGCAATATATGATTCTGCAATCAAGTTAGATCGTAATAGATGTGCTAATGTTCGTGCATCCAGTTTATCTGTCTTTATCCTTGCTTCAGCAATTGCCTTGGTCTTCATAGGATTAGCCAGTTTGACATCTATCCCGTTTTTCTCAAATGCTTCATATGTCTTGAGCCACATGTTGGCTGTTGATTCGCAAACAGCCTGACATTTCTTATTATCATATTTTTTATTCAAATGAGAGGCAAATCTTTCTGCTTCTTGTAACGTATTGTTATATTTTGTTTCTTCTAATATAGAACCATCTTTATTTGTTATACATACGACACACGTTCTCTTTCCAATATCTACTGCAATATAGTAATCACTATTATTTTTGGATTCTATTCTTGTTGTTATTCTCTTTTTCACCTCCTTTTCTTTTTATTGTGATACTATTACCACAAATAACCAACCAGCTGATGATAGACAAAGCTGCAAACATCTATCAGAGCTCTTTTGATGGCTCACACATATACAGCAGCTAACATGTATCCCCATTCAACAAAAGAGACCTTATCCTAGTAGTAAGATAGGTCATGTCCAACAAGGGGTTTGCTAGTCGGCTAAGAGAATAGATAACAGGAAAGACTTTTACATGTATTCAACAAAACAGGTTAATGATATCATAATACAAAAGAAAGCGGAATACAATACCATCAGATTTACATCTACACATTACTTCGGAAGTGGGGATTCAAGCAGAAGGTACCAAGAAGAGTAAATGTGAACACTGCATCTAAGGAGGAAAAAGAACGTTTTAAAAAAGAGCAAGAGAGATACTGGATAATCTCAACCACCACCAGCAAGAAGGATTCACGGTAGTATCTATCGATGAATCATTCTTCTTCTTTGATTCACTTGTCCGGAAAGTATGGATAAAACATGATGAACGACCTGTAGTTAGAATTACTGGATCTCATCAAGAGAGTCAGTTTTATTTGGTGTTACCATCTTGGAAGGAAATCAGTTATTCAGGCAGTATGATTGGTTTGATGAAAATACCTTTCTCGATTATCTAAAACAGATACACAGAAAATTTCCAAAATGTTACCTGTTCCTGGATAAGGCAAAACAATAGCACTATAAATCAAAAAAAATACTGCAATATTTTGATAAACACAAAAAAGATCTGATTCCAGTATATCTTCCAACAGCATCTCCAGAATTTATGGTACTGGAAGAGATATGGTATATAGCCAAGAATGATTTGCTTGTTCTACAGTATTATGCATCATTTACAGATTTCAGAAATAAAATATCTCAATATTTTAGAACAAAAAGATTCAATCTGGATACGAGGAATTACCTGGTTGGAGGTGAGTAAGCATATTTATCTTAATTGGTATATATCTTTGGAATGATATGCTTTGTCAAGACATAGATTCTGTTTTTTCTTCTTTTTGTTCTTATTTCTGTATTTTGTTATTGATTTTGAAGATGGTCTTTTGATAACTATGCTGTCAACTGTATCAATTGCAACAGTAACATCGTGAGTATTTGCAGATGTTATAATAGCAGATATTGGAATACCTTTTTTATCTGTAAGAATATGTCTTTTGGTTCCTAATTTACTCCTGTCCGTAGGATTATGTCCAGTCATCTCCCCACTAATAGAGATTTTACTGATATACTGTCAGGAGATTGCCAGTTCCATTTGATTCCTCTTTTGTTATCGTATATTTTTAACAATCTGGTCCATAGTCTATCAAAATTACCAGATTGCCTCCATTCCTGAAATCTTCTATGACATGTTGAACTAGAACCATATTCTCTTGGTAACATTTTCCATTAACATCCAGTTCTTAAGATAAATATGATACCTTCAAGTACTTTTCTGTAAGGAACAATTGGTCTACCTATCGTATTCTCTGGTTTCTCATCTGGCAAAATATTTTTAATTTCATTCCATAGATTGTCCGTAATACGTATAATTGTTCTAACCTACTTTTTATTCTTAAACATTCTCAAATATGATAAACCCACAAGCTGTATTCCTATCTATTTTTGAGATAGGCTCTAAGCAAATCTATAATTCCCATTTTTCAATATCCAATTACAACACTTTTAGAATCAATAAAACTAAAATTTTCTAGGATAGTGAACCCTAGAAAACTATGTGCCCGTCGGGAGTAATACCTATAGCGGTGCAAAAATAAGAGTCTATTGCAGATGTACTTTTACCTTGTATTTAGATTTTATTAGTAGATTCATCACCAAATATAGTATATCCTATACATGGTTCATATATTGACAAGTCATTATTTTTGTAGTACACTGAAGCCATAATGAAAAATAATTTTGCTTATTCTGGTCTTTTATTCGGTCAGAGATTAGAAATTATTATCTCTTGATTTCAATCTCTTTTTTGTTGGATAGTAATAATTAAATTATTTTAAAGATATTCGTTTATACAAATAAAGAAATAGTTATTGCTAATGGAATCATCATCATCAACCACACAGATTCCCACTTGGCATTTAAAAGCTGATTATGTTGAAACATGTAATTGTGATTATGGCTGTCCGTGTAATTTCAATGGTTTTCCTACCAATGGTTTTTGTAGAGCTTTAGTATTATATCATATAAGAGAAGGAAATTATGGAGATATAAAATTAGATGGGTTAGATGTGGTTAGTGCACTTTCTTGGCCTAAGGCAATACATGAAGGAAATGGCACAATGCAACTTTATATTACTAAAAATGCAGTAGATAATTATGATAATAATAAAGGGCATGCATTAATTGATTTATTTCGGGTAAAGCTAAAGGAGAAGGTCCTTTTGCTCTCTTTGCAGGGACAATAAAATATTTTCTTGAACCTCAATTTGTAGATATCAATGTCAGGATAGATGGAAAGAAAAGTAGTTTCTCTGTTCCTGATATAATGGATGTACAAGTAGAAAGTTTTATAAATCCGGTAACTGGTGAAGAACAGGATACAAAGATACAACTACCAAAAGGATTTATCTGGAAGCTTGCAGAAGCAGCAAAAACAAAGATAATACGTATTAGTACTCCAAGTTTAAATTTTGATGACTCTGGAAAGAATGCATTTTATTCAGTTGTAGAGTATAGAGGCCCATAATAACTGTAGAAATAATAATAAATCTTATATCTTCAGATTACAAAAAATCCAACAATTTATTTTATTTTCATTAGAATAGTAAATTTGCTAAATTATTTTTTTGTTTATTTAATTTGTTCTCTTTTTATATTTTTTCTTTTTTATAATGAAGGTATAATAATTCTGTTATTTTGGATTTATATAGAAGGAAACATCAAAAACTAAAATACTTCTTATATTTTACTTAAATAACATATTGACAACAATCAATATTCCAAAGTGGAAGATTTCTGGAGATTGGTTTGATGTATGTAAATGTAACATTCCTTGTCCTTGTATATTTGCTCAAACTCCAAGTTATGGTGACTGTGATGGCGTTATGGCTTATCATATTAACAATGGCAATTATGGGGAAACACCTCTTAATGGATTAAATGTATTGGCATTAATGAGTTTTGAAGGTAATATCTAGGCTGGTAATACAAAAGCAAGTATTGCAATTTTCTTCGATGAGCAAGCTAATAAACAACAACGGGAAGCTTTACAGATGATTTTTAGTGGAAAGGCAGGAGGTTTTATGGCTCAAATTGCAAAGCTGATAGGAGAACATCGTGGGATAAATTTTGCTCCCATCAAGTTTCAAGTTGCTGATGACCTTTCTTATTGGAGTGCAGAAATTCCTGGAAATCTAATTGCAAGGGCAGAAGCATTGACAGGGCCTATGACACCACCAGGTAAGAGAGTACAAACAATAAATGCCCCTGGAAGTGAGGTAGGTCCAGGTACAGTTGCAACATGGGGAAAAGCAGTATCAGATAAAGTTGATGCTGCAGAAATAGGATACAAATGGGAAAGAAGTGGTAGGTCAAGCAAACATATCAAATTTGATTGGAGTGGACCATGATTTTATAGTAAATAATTAGGATTATGGTAATGTATAAAGTACAAAAAATAATTCTTGTATCTCTTATCTTGACTTCTTTGATAGCATGGTTGTTCTCTATCAGCCAGTCTGACATAATGATGGAAACCATGATGATACTAAATCCTACTACATTATTGATATTTACTGTAAGCTGGACAGTAGGAATGGCTGCCATGATGTTTCCAGCTATTGTTCCTATGGTATTGTTGTATAATCAATTTATGGTTGCAGATAACAATAATAATAGCGATTATAATTTTGATACTTCTAAACAAAAAAACAATAAGCAACGACAATTTCCATTAATATTTTTATCCATTAATTATTCTATAAAAACAATAGTCTTTGTTGCATCTTATCTTTTAGTATGGTCATTAACTGGAATCTTGCTCTTGCTATCTTGGTCTATTTTAATGAATAATTTATTCATAACATATGGAACAAAAGAATTAGATATTTTGTATGGAATTCTATTAATTATTTCTGGATTATATCAATTTAGTTCATTAAAAAGAAAGTGTTTAGGATATTGTGAGTCTCTTTTAGCCTTCTTTACAAGAAGATGGAAAGGAAATAGCATAATAAGTATAATAAAAATAGGAACATATCATGGATTATATTGCCTAGGATGTTGTTGGCCTTATTTTCTATTAATGGTAGCATTAGGATGGATGAATATAGCATGGATGGGCTTATTTGTTGGAATAATATTTGGAGAAAAAATATGGTCAAAAGGAATATGGATTTCAAGGATTACAGGAATTGCTTTTGCTATTGTAGGAATTCTAACGATATTAGAAATAATTCCATTGTATAATGATAATACTATGAATACGGATACTATGAATATGAGTTAGCAAATTCATCTTATATAAAATTACATTATTTTATAATATATCAAAATTAATATCGATAGCTGTGCAAAAATAAGAGTCTATTTTATAGTAATAAAGAATATAGAAATATAAACAGGTTTTATAATTCGAGTTATCATCATTACCTTTATCTTTATCAATAATTAATAACTTTTGGTTGTACATTGGTGGACGATGGAATCTAATTTATGTAATAGTTTCCATTATTCTCATAATAGTAGGTCTTTCTGGTTATCTTTTAACTCAAACCCAAAAATCTGCAGAATGTAATGAGATAATTTTGCAGTTGAATAGAGAAGCAGATAAACTTAATGAAGAATCAAAAGTTACAAATGAAAAAATTGATAAATACAATAGACAGATTTCATCATATAAACGGCATGAATATTTCCCAAATTCTTCATACACTCAACAAATAGAAAATATGATATCAGACTTGAAACAAAAATCTAAAATTAATGAAGAAAAGATAAAAATACATAATAATAAAGCTGAATCATTAAAAGAGAAGTGTAATTTAGCAATAGAATACAGATAAACGATACGTTTTATTTGAAATATAATATATGTGCATTTTTTAAAAGATTAGATTATTAGTAATTAAAAAAATAATCCCTCAATAAAAAATAGAATTCATTTACTATTAAATGAATTTACAGTAATTGAGAAAAGTAAAATCAAATTATATTATAAAATCTTTTCTCATAATATTGTTTTAATTCAACTTCCTTTTAACCCTATAATAGTTCAATTAAAACATGGAAAAGTTGAAGATTCATTCATTACTTCGTAATGATGATGATAAAATTTTAACTGCAATTCGTTACTAATTATATATGCATATCTAACTTTCTGTTCTTCTACGTTTAATTTTTCAGTTTTTATTTTCTCTTCAAAGAGACGTACAACATTTTACCTCCTTTTCTCACAATAAATAAAAAAATTAATCATACTCAAAATCTGGGTCATCTTCATCATCTTTAATTTTATATTTATCATTACCTATTTTTCATCATATTGTGAATATATAATTAAATCTTGACAGCGAATTTAGATATTATTTAATTGGTTTATCAATTCTTTCCTTTTTTATTTTTTTTATATCCTTATTATACAATTCAATATAACCTAAATTTTATTCCACAAATAACAAAAGATTGTATTATCCCATGACATCTGTTACACTCTTTTACTTGCTAAGAGTAAGGAGTGTTGTTACACCAGATGCAGTATAAACAAGCCGATAGCTATTCTAAAATAGAAGTCTAATTTTAGAGTCATTTTGAATAATATTAAAATTAGATTTTCCAATTAAGTGATTGATTTATTATTATTGTTATTCGATAAAGGAGAGAAAAAGAGTACTCCCCATATTGTTGATTTGAATTTGACTGGTGCGTATACAATTAACATATCTTTATTATTTATATTTTCAATATTGTATCCTGATTTGCCACTTATAACATCTTTGAAAGATTGAAGTGAAGAGATATTACCACCAGCATTTGATTGACCTTGCTTATTAATAGGTGATGAAGGTGATGATGATGAACTGGCAATAATTTGGCCATTGTTATCTACGTATATTGCAGTTTCATTTTTAGATATTGGAAGAGATTGTAAAAACTTGTTAAATGTAGAAATGCCTTGATTAGCCCCCAATAATCCTATCAAATTCTCAGTATGGTTTGCCTTACTACTACTGTCATTAGCAGAGTATAATGGTATAGACATAAGGACTGCGGGAAGGCCAGAAGAGGCAGATATGATTACATTTCCAAGATAGGTATCGCCAGTAGAAACTGCTCCCTTGTAATAATCTCTAAGTGCAAAGTTATCTCTAGTGAGATTCTCTTGGCGCGAATAAGGCTCTTGAAAGTACATATCACCATTTGGCATTAAATAGGAAATTACTTCAAAATCCTTATCTATAGATAAAATATTTTGGAATATCTGTCTTTTTTGAATTTCTGCATCTTTTGGAATACCATGAAAAGAAGGATTGATTAAACTTGCATTAGGTAGAGCCCTAATTTGTGGAATATCGCTTACTATTTTTAATATTATAGCTGATTTATTGAGTTTAGTTTCCAAGTGATTGGCTAAAAGTTGAACTATGGTATTTTTATTATGAATTGATACTTCTGTCTGATTATTTTGTAATAGAGAATTATTATTTATTGATATATCTTCTTGTGCAATTATTCTTTCAAACATTCTATCATCTTGAAATTTTAGGAAAGAAATAGTTCCTATCAAAAGTATAAAACTGAAAAATATTTGAATATATGATATTCTTCTCATTAATTGGTATCTGATAGTCTATCATAAATAATTTTCTGTATATGTCTCTAGATTATATTTTAACAGCTAAATGATAATAAATATGATAGAAATATCGATAAGACTTGCATAACTTATATATTAAAACCAGAACATAAAGAATTACAACAAAAATAAAAAAGATTATAGAAAAAAGATAAAATTAAAGATAATATTATTGTAGGTTTATCTGATAAGTTAATTATGAGATGGGAAATTGTCACAATCTAAATCAAAGAATAACAATTATATCAAAAATTAAAAAACACTATCAAGTAATTTGCCGTATATTAATAAACTTATTCTTGGCCACTTAAACATCTAGATTAATACCGATAGCGGTTCTAAAATAAGAGTCTATTGTAGAGATACTATTATATTGTATTTAGCTTTTTTTCTTTCTTTTCAAAAGACAATATTTAAAAAGGCTCATTATCAAAAGGGTTTAATGAGACAAATCTATTTTATTATTACTTTAATTACAACTCTCACGATAGGGATACTACCTTTAAATTCGGAAATTACTTTTGCTCAAAATGAAACATCACAAATTGAGGATTCTCCTTTAATTACAACTGAACAAATAGATGAATCAATGGAAACAAACAATACTTCACCTCAAGCTGACAATAATATACCTTTAATTGAATAGATAATCCCATAATAAATTTTAAATTATTTATAAATTTTATGTTATACAACATCTATTAAATTTAGT